>JACRDR010000266.1 GCA_016212845.1 Elusimicrobiota bacterium | reverse complement strand
CTCGGCGAGAAGCGCTTCGTGGGAGACTTAGTCGACCGTCACCCGGCGATCAAGAAGCTCGTGGGCGTCGCCGACGTCGCGATCGCGGCGCTGCTCGCGGCCGCGATCGGCAACGGCGTCGAGGGCATCGTGAACGGGCGGGTCGTCGACTTCATCCCGTTCGGCCACGCGCACGCCAACCTCGCCGACTTCATGGTGTTCTTCGGCGCGCCGCTGCTCTGGATGATGCTCGACTTCTTCGGCCAAGCCCGCAAGGCGGAAGAGCTCCGCCAGCCCGCTCGGTTGGCCACCTGGAAGTACTACCTCCTCCCGATCCTCGCGGTCGCGGCGTTCCAGCTCTCGACCGCCGCCGGTCTCGCCTCGGTCCCGGTCGTCGCCTGGTACGGGATGCTCTTCGGCGTGCTCTTCGGTCTCGGCGTCCTGCTCTCCGACGGCTACCTCGGCGGAAAGATCGCCGAGTTCAACCGCGCGTTCCGCCCGACGGACTCGGCGGGCGCGAAAGTCGACCCGGTCGCGCCCCGCATGACGGGGACTTACCGCCTCAAGAAGCGCGTCGCCGCGCTGCTCGCCGGCCTAGGCCTCGGCGTCTCGGCGCCCCGAATGACCGCGACCGACTACGACGCCTTGGTCGCGCGGTTCCGCGAGGCGCCGCCGAAGCTGGTCATCACCGACTACGACGACACGTTCCTCGACAACTCCGACGGCAAGGGCTTGGTCGTGACGCCCGAGCGGATCGCGCTGCTGGAAGAGCTCGCGGCGAAGAACATCCGCGTCGCGTTCGCGACCAACCGGCCGCTCGACGGCGGGACCTACGCGATGTCCTACATGCTGATGGAGAAGCTGCCGGAGCACCTCCGGAAGAACTTCATCATCTCGACCGGCGGCGGCGCCGAGGTCTATCAGTACGGCCCCAACGGCGAGAAGCCGGCCGCGGCGGCGCGGTTCAACCCCATGAACGAGCGGGAGTTCGCCGATCTTCGCCGCCTCATGGCGGAGGAGACCGCGAAGCTCGGCCTGACCCCGATCAAGCAGGAGGAGAAGGGCTACGAGTTCTCCTCGGTCTTCGCTCCCGGCGAAATGAAGGTCCACCAGCTCTTCCCGGCCTTCGAAAAGGCCGTGCGAGCGGCCGGCTACGACTTCTCCGTCACGCTCAAGGCGTTCGACGACGATCCGAAGAAGAAGCACCTCGAGCCGTACATCCGAGTCTCCAAGTCCTCGAAGACGATGGCCGTAAAGGGCATCCTCGAGCTTCTCGCCGCCGAAGGCACGAAAGTGGAGCCGGAAGACGTGATCATGCTGGGCGACGACTTCACCGTTCCCGGCTTCGACTCGGCGATGGCGCGCGCGCTTCCGCAGGGCACGGCCCTCGCGGTGGGCAAGGGCGTCAATCCCAAGCTCGAGAACGTGTATTGGCTGCCGCAGGAAGGACCCGAACAGACCGTCGATTTCCTCAAGAGAATCATCCGCTAGGGAGAACTAATGACACTTAAGAAATTCACCGCCAGCCTCATCGGCGCGGTACTGCTGCTCACGACGCCCGGCTTCGGCTGCTGGCAGGCGGTGGCGCAAGTCGTGACGCAGACCGGCGCGGCAACGACCGCGGTTTCCGGACAGGCGGGCGCCGTCGGCGCCGCCGGGGTTCGGAACGCCGGGACACTCGGCATGCCCTCGGCCCTGACCCTGGGTCCCTCCGTCCTCTCGCCCGTCACGACCGTCCGCAGCGTCGTCGGCGCCGCGAACCAGAACGCCGCGCGCCCTCTCTCCCTGGGCGTGGGCGCGAATCGGCTTGCGACCGGCGGCTCCAACGTCGCGGCGCAGTCCATTGCGATCGGCGGAACCGTTCGTCCGATCGCGGGCGCGGCTCAGGCGGCGAAGAGCGAGGGCATGGCGGACCGGCTCTCGGCTCCCGTGCAGAAGCTTCTGTCCGACCCGAAGTCGATCTCGATCTCGGCGGCCGAAGTCGGCCGGATGTCGGGCGGCCAGGCGCGCGACGCCGCGGACCGCCAGATGGACCGTGTCCTGGGCCAAACCGCCGCGGACGAGACGGGTTCCGTGGTCGCGGGCGTCGAAGTCTCCTCCCCGAAGAACGTCCTGCGCGCGGCCCCCACGGGCGGCTCAGACGAGTTGGTCCCTTCCTCTTATAGAGCGCCGGCGTCGCCCAACCAGCCCGGCTCTCCCGCTCCGAACGGCGCGGGCTCCAAAATCGTCCGGATTCTCACCTCCCTCGCCTTCGTAGGCGCGGGCGCGGCCGCCGCTACCTTCGTGCAGGCCGCCGCCGTCGCCCTGGCCCCCGGGATCTTCGGCCTGATCCCCGGCGCGGCCGTCTGGGCCGTGATGAGCGGAGTGGCCATCGGCCCGGCCGCGCTGTACTTCCGCTACCGCATGTCGCTGCGCGACTCCGAGCGTCTGAAGGGCCCGAAACGGCTCTTCGACGTCGCTCTCGGCGCGCTCGGCGGCGCGATCTACGTGGCGCTGCCCGGCATCCTGACCGGCGCGATCATGACGAACCCGGCGATGGCGATGACGGTCGGCGTGATCGGCCTCGGCTCCGTGCTCGCCATGGTCGGCGGCGAGTCGCACTTAAAGAGCGGTCTTCTCGCGCTCGGCTCGACCGCGCTCGTCTCGGCGGTCGCGACGGGCATCGGCCCGATGACGATCGGCGCCGTGTTCGGCCTCCTGGCGATGCCGGTGCTGACCACGCTGTCCTTATACCTCGGCCGCATCGTCTAATCAGCGGAGACAGGGAGGCAGTTCTCGATCCCGGGCTCGATGCAGCCCATCCGCTTCCCCGTCTACACCTGGGTGATGACGGGCGTCGTGTTCGCGCTCCTGACCGGCTATTCGCCCTTGTGGACGAACATCGCCTTCGGCGCGTGGATGTTCCTCGGCACGAAGAAAATCTTCAACTACGCGTGGCTCGGCGGCCTCGCGATCGCGATATTTACCGGCCTGCAGTCGCCGGTGACGTTCCTCGTGATCGCCTTCGCGCCGGAGCGCGCGGCGGTCTACGCCGAGCAGCTGCTCGGGCGTATGCTGGCCGCCGGACGGCCGGCGCCTTCCTCCGCCGAGCCTTTCAAGCCGGCGTCCGTCGATAACCCGAACGCGAAGTGGCCGAAGTACCACTACGTGCTGCAGACCGCGGTGCTGCTCGGCACCCTCGCCGCCTTCGGCGCGTTCATGGGCGCGAGCATCGTCGGCGTCGGCTCGATCCTCACCAACACGGCGGTCGCCGCCGCGCTGGCGTTCCTCCCGCTGTTCTTCGCCACGAAGATGATCAAGGCGATGATGAAGGCGGAGCCGACCGACGAGACGAAGGACCCGGTCGTCTTCAAGATCGTGAAGCGGCAGTGGAACAAGGTCAACGAGCAGCGAGCCAAGGAAGGCAAGAAAGCCTGGCCGCTGCCGGAGATCGTCAACATCCCGCGGGCGGGCATGCCCGTGCCGAACGCCTTCGCCACCGGCATCTGGCCGACGAAGGCTCTGGTCGGCATCACGGAAGTTTTCAAGGACATGACGCTCGACCCGGAGAACCTGCGGGGCGGGCTCATCCGCATGCTCGACGCGGTGCAGCCGCAGAGCAAGTCCTTCAAGGTCTTTAGGAACGCGATCTCGAAGACGATCCCCGGCATCAACGCCGAGGCGGGTCCGCAGACCGTGATCCAGGCGGTTCGCGGCGCGAGCCGCGAGCAGCTGAGCGAGCTCGGCGAGCGGATCATGGCCGGCGTGATCGGCCACGAGTTCAACCACGTCCTGCACCGGGACATGATCCTGGGCGCGATCGCGGGAGCGCAGTCCTCCGGCATCGCGTTCGCCTCCTACGGCGTGCTGTGGGCGGTGGGCCACGCGAAGTTCCTCGCGCAGAAGGTCTGGGACCGCCTGACGGGCAAGAAGGACGCCCCGGAGACGCCCGGCACCGGCGCCACGCGTGAAGAGGGCACCCGCAACCTCGAGGGCATCCACCCCGAGGTCGTCGAGCCCGTCACCACCGGCCTCGCGATCAAGACGATCGCGGGCTTGGCGAAGGTCTTCATCGCGCTCTGGGCGCCGGTCGTGGCCCAGATCCTGCAGATGGCCTCGTCGCGCACCCGCGAGGCGCACGCCGACGAAGGCGGCGCCATGCTGAGCGAGGACCCGTCGTCCTTGGCGCTGGGTCTCGGCCTCCTCATGAGCTGGCGGCCGGCGGCCGGGTTCCGGCTTGACCGGCGGCGTCTGCCGTTCGTCGCCGCGACGCAGCAGCTCTTCACGGTGAACCCGGGCGAGCAGCTGCTCGAGGCCGGCATGCTCGAGTCCTCGGGACGCTTCCAGGGACGGCCGGTCGAGAAGAAGGACAACGCGTTCATGAACCTGTTCATCACGCACCCCGACACGACGGAGCGCATCGAGAAGCTCTGGGACATGACCCAGGCGATGGACGCCGCCAAGCGACGCGACGACGGCGGCGGCTCCGGCGGCGGGGGGAACTTCGAGGGCACCCGCAACCTCGGCGCCGAACCTCGGGAGGACGGCAGGCTAGGCCTGCGCCTCCCGGGGTCGGACCTCTTGCATCACGACGGCGACGCGGCGGGGGAGGCGCCGTCCTACGTCGCCGTCGACGCCGACACCGACGAGGGCCTGCACGTTCCCGGGCTGGACCAGCGGCTCCAGCCCGTCGTGGCGGTCCTCTGGCAGGAGATCGAGTCCACTCCCGCCAAGCGCAAGAAGCTGGGACACCTGCTCGGCGCGCTGTCCGCGCATCTGGCCGTTGAGGGGACGATCCGGTACACGGGTCTTGCCCTCAACGGCCAGATGGTGGCGGCGCACTACGACGCGGCCGCGAAGTCGCTCTACGTGAACCAGATGCTCCGGCGGGCCAACCCGAAGCTGCAGGCGGCTCTGCTCGCCGCGCAGCTGCAGGAGGCGTACGACCGTTCACTGGGCCGCACGCCCGGCACCAAGGAGGCCGCCGCCCGCCAAATACTCGCGCTCGACGCCTTCCTCGACGGCACGGACATGCACGCGCTCGCGGAGACGGTCGACATCAACAATCCCGTCGAGGCGCAGCTCTTCGAGACCCAGCTCGAGCAGCGGCAGTGGGCCGCCTCGGGCTCGGCCGCGTTCGAGCAGGTTTTCGGCGAGCTCGCCTCGGTGCCGAT
>JACRDR010000265.1 GCA_016212845.1 Elusimicrobiota bacterium | reverse complement strand
TCGACCGCGTCCGGGAAGCCGCAGGCCTCGGGTTCGGGCGGGGCGGGCGGCGCCGGCGCTCCGGGCGCTCCGGGCGCGCTGGCCGCTCTGCCCGTCGCGGGCAGCCCCGTCCCGGTCGTGGGTCCGATCGTCGCGGGTCCGGTGTCGCCGTTCCCTTCCTTCATGGCGGCCGGAAACGCGGGGGCCGTCCCCGCTTCGTCGACGGCGGCCTTGGCGCGCTGCGAAGCCTACAACACGGCCTCGGCGGCCTCTAAGGCGCTCTCGCTCGACTTCACGGAGACCGTGGGTCAAGCGAAGTACGGCGCGCAGAGAGTGATCGATCAGGCGGGGAAGGACGTGAAGAAGGCGATCGAGCAAGAGAAGGCCGTGCAGGACCTGCTGGAGGACGCGGAGGACCGCCTGCAGTGCGAGCACGGCTGCGAAACCGTTCAGGCCTGCATCGGCGGGGCGAAGCGCTCGGCGGGCGGCGTGCTGGAACAGCTCCAGGGAGAGCAGGACGCGCTGGCGGCGGCGAAGAAAGCCGAGTTCGGGGCCGACGAATGGCTTAGCGGCGCGGTCGGCGCGATCGACCATGAAGAGGACGCCGAACTGGCGATCGACGACTTCCTCGCCGAGACCGAGCTGGCGGAGGTCTGCCTCGCCGACATCCCGGACGAGATCAGCCAGTGCCGGGTCGTAAAGGGGCGGAAGATTTGCGAGAGCGTCCCGTACGAGGAAGGACTCAAGGTGAAGACGGCCTTCGGCGCCCTGATAAACCAGCTGATCGACCGGCAGAAGAAGCTCGCGAGACCGAAGGTCGCCAAGGGCTGGTGCAAGCGTCACGACTGCTTCGTCCCTCCCGGGTTCGCGAGACTGTCCGGCGCGGCCGCGAAGCAGAACGACGCCCTCCGGGTGTGGGCGGGCGATCTCCCCGCGGGCACGGGGAGCAAGCTCAAGCAGGCCGAGGCCGAACTCGAGGACGCCTCCGAGTTCCTCGAAGCTCCGGAGGAAATGCGGAGCCGCTACTACGCCGCGGGTCTCTGGAAGCTCGCGAAGGCCTCCACGCTGGCCGCCGCCGACGCGGCCGCCTGGGAAGGGCTTCAGGGAGGGGCGTGCGGGGCGCCGGCCCGGTAGTCAGTACCGGACGAGATCGGCGGCGACGGCCACGTCGTTGATGACGAGGTTCATCGAGTGGCCGTTCGCCTCGCCGACCACGTAGGTGTCTTCCTTCACGGCGTCGTACCACTGCTTGAAGTCCGCGGCCGTAAACGACCAGATCTCGAGAGTCTTGGTTCGCGTGACCTTGCTTTCGGCGATCTCGCGCATCTTCCGGGCGTCGTGCTCGTTGCCGGTGAGGACGACGATCCGCGCGTCGGAGTAGCGCTTGGTCAGCTTGTCGAGCTTGTTGGCGGTCGTGCGTCCGACCTCCACCCAGAGCTTCACCCGGCCGCCGTCGTCGAGGGCGATGCAGTCCGGCACGAACTCCTGATCGGCGAGCGCGGGATGCTTCGCCGACAGCTCGGCGGACGGCTCGTAGTCCCAAAACAGGACGTTCGCCGCCAGCCGGAGCGCGAGATGGTCGGGCAATTCGGACGCGTGGCCGACCAAGAGCAGCCGGCGCTTGCCCTCGTTGATCTGCAGGTCGCATCTCAGCTTCATTTCTTCTTCTTCCTCCGGCGGAGCCGGTCGGCGAGCAGTTTGAGGATCCAGAAATACCCCGCAGCGAGGCGCGCGAGCGTCAGCTTCGAGGCGCCCGCCTTGCGGTCGAGGAACTCGATCGGCACTTCGGCGACCTTGAGGTCGGCGCGGGCGACGCGATAGAGCACCTCGTGGACGATCGAGGGCCCGGTGGAGCGGAGCGTCGCGGGCTCGATCGCCTCGAGCGCCTTGCGCGTGTAGGCGCGGAATCCGCTGTTTGTGTCGAGCACCGGCAGGCCGAGGAGCACGCGCGCGTAGGCGTTGGCGAGGAAAGTGAGCGCGCGCCGGGCGAGCGAGCGGTCTCGGTCGCGGCCGCCCGCGGCGCGGCGCGAGCCGATCGCGACGTCGGAGTGCCGCAGGGCCGCCAGCAGCTGCGGCACGTGGCGCGGCTGGTGGGAGAAATCGGCGTCCATCTCCACGACCGCTTCGATCTCCGGCCGCTCCAGGGCGTAGAGGAAGCCGTCCTTGCCCGCGAGACCGCGCCCGGGAGGGCCCGAGCGCTCGATCAGCCGCAGGCCCGGAAAACGCGCTCTCAGCTCGCGCGCCTTCTGCGAGGTGCCGTCGGGGCTTTGATCGTCGACGACGAGCACCTGCAGCCCGGCGACGCCGAGGCCGTAGAGCGCCTCCGTCAGCGGACCGACGTTTTCCGCCTCGTTGTAGGTCGGCAGGACGATCAAAACGCGCGCGGGAGGGAGGAGCTCGGTCACGCGAGCAGCCTCCTTACCGAGCCGGCGACCTTCGCCGGCTCGAGCTTATCCAGGCAGCTCGGCGGCGTCGCGCACTCGGGCTTGTAGAAGCAATTGCACGACGGCGGCCGGACCGCCGCGCCCGCGCCGAAGAGCTCGAGCTCCGCGGCCGAAGTGGGGCCGACGAGGACGACGGTCGGCACGCCGAGGGCGGTGCCCAAGTGAAACGCGAGGGAATCGGTGGTGACCAGGGCGGCGAGCCAGGACAAGAGCGCCGCGAACTCGCGCAGGCCTCGAGCGGTTCCGGCGTCGACGATGGGCGCGGGCGCCCGCGCGGCGATGTCGCGGTTGCGCTTCGCCTCGTCGGCGCCGCCGAGCAGCAGCACGGGCCGTCCGAGTCCGGCGAGCGCTCCGGCGAGCTCCGCGGCCGGCCCGACGGAGAGCTGTTTTGCGGGCCAGCGCTTGCCCGCGCCGGGGTTGAGCCCGATCGCGCGCGTGAGCTTGGCTTTCGCGCCCGTGAGGCAGAGGCCGCGCGCGGCCGCCTTGCGCTCCGCGTCGCGGAGCACGAGCACGGGGCGGAGTTCGGCGGCCTGCTTCGGCGCGGGCAAGCCCAGGATCTTGAGCCAGATCCGGGCGTAGCCGAGCGCATTCGCCGCCTTGAGCCGGTCGGCGGTCTTGAGCGTCCCGTCGGGATCGCGGTTTAGGGCGCTCATGTCGTAGTAGAGCGCGCTGGAGTCGGTGTATCGCAGGCCGCCCTCGTCGAGAACGCCGATGAACTCGCCCGAGCAGGAAGACAGCGCGAGCGCGGCGGCGGCCTTGTCTTCCTCGAGGCTGAGCACGAGCTCGAAGCGGCGTTCGAGCTTCGGTTTGTCCTCGAGCGCCAGCACGCGCTCGAGGTCGGGGTTGCCCTCGAGCAGCGGCATGGCGGCGCGCGCGGTCACCCACGTCACCCGGACGTCCGGATGGACGGCCTTCAGCCTGCGCACGACGCTGGTCGTGCGCAGGACGTCGCCCAAGGCGCCGAGCTTGACGACTAGAACGTCCATTCGCGGTGGCGCAGCTCCGAGATGCCGAGGAGCATGAACGCGGTGACGAGCGTGACGAGCAGGCCGATGCGGAAGCTCGGAGGGGAGAAGACGAAATGGACGAGTCCGGGCGCCGGAACGCGCGCCGCGGTGAAGAGTCCGTCGGCCGGGACCACGGGCAGCTCGGCGCCGGATTCCCACGCGCGCCAGCCGGGGAACCACGCCTGCCGGACGACGACGTCGCCGGGCGCCGCCGCTTCGGCCGAGATCCGCTCGGCGGAGGCTTCCGACCACGAAGCCGCGCCGGTGACGAGCCCCGCGGCGTTGGGATTCTCGTAGACCCACGTCTCGCCGACTTTTTTGCCGCGCTTGTCGCCCGGAATCTCTTGAGGCGAGAGGTACCAGCGCACGCCGAGGGCGTTCATCTCGGGCGTGTCCCACTTTCGGATGTAGGTGCGGCTTCCGTCGGCGGCGGCGCCGCGCTCGCTCCGCGCCGTGTAGAGGGCGATGCGGGCGGGATAGAACGCCTCGTAGCCCGTCGCGTTCCGCAGGCGGTAGAGCATCGTCTTGTTCGGCGATTGGATCTCGGGAGACGTCGCCATCCGCGTCCCGCCCGATAGCAGCTTCGACATTTCGGGCTTGGGCGCGAGGAAGTCCGAGGGACGGCTCGATTTCAGCCACGGAGAGGCGTGGAGCGCGAGATCGAGGAGCGTCAGGCCGGCGAGCGCCGCGAGCAGCGCGGGCTTCCTCCCCGGCGCGAGCTTTTTCCAGCCCGACGCGGACGCGAGCCACACGCCCCAGACGACGAGAAAGCCCCAGCGGGCCGGCGCGCGCAGGAAGTCGAGCTTGAGCGCGGCCTGCAGGGCGAGATAGCCCGGGTTGCGGTCGCCGCAGCCGAAGAAGAGTCCCGCCGCCACGAGCGCCCACACGGCGGCGGCGCGGCGGCCGCGGAGCGTCGCGAAGGCCCACGCGGCCAAGCCGAACGGGATGAGCCCGAGGTAGACTCCCATCATCTCGAAGAACTCCGACGGGAACTCGGCCGTGAACGGGTCGCCGAAAGCGTTGGGCGCGACCAGCGTCAGGAAGTAGGAGGGCTTAAACGAGTAGCCGAGCGCCAGGCCCGGGTCCCAGACCGCGCGCACCGACTGCCGGAGATACTCGAGCGTCGGCGCGACTTGGGCCGCGGCGAGGAAGAGTCCGAGCGTCGCGGCGGGGATGAGCGCGATCGCGCGGCGCGGCGAGCGGATCAGGCCCCACAGGCCGAGCCCGATCGCGTTGATGAGCGCGAACTGGGGATGGCCGCTGAGCACCTGCAGCGCGAACGTGAACGTCATCGGCAGGGGGTGCCGGCTCAGCGCCGCCAGCCAGACCCAGGGCGCCCACGAGAGCGCGGAAAGATGCGTCGGCACTCCCTGCATCACGCGGAAAATCAGGAACGGGGAGAGTGCGTACGCGGCGGTGAGGGCGGCCGAGCCGCCGCGGTCGAGCTTCCAGGCGCGCAGCAGCAGGAAGGCGCCGAGCGCGGCCCAGAAGACGTGGAAGAATACGTCGAGGCTGAACGCCCAGGCGAGCGGGAGGAAATAATGCAGCTGCGCGATCGGGTAGAAGAGCAGGGCCTGGGGGTTGGCGGCCAGCGGCACGCCCGCGAAGATGTAAGGGTTCCATAACGGGAGCTGGCCCTGCTCCACGCGCGCGGCGACGAGGTGCCGCAGGGGATAGTGGTAGCTCCACAGATCGCCGAAATTGAACGGCATGAGCCCCGGGCGGAGGATGAGCGGCGCGAAGAGTACGGCTATTATAAGGAAGAGCGCCGAAAGGAGGGTGAAGTCGCGTTTTGTCAACGCGGGATTATATATTTAATCCGCCGCTTCCCATGAGCGGCGGCTACTCCGTTACCGACGAGAAGATCAGGCGGTAAATCGCGAAGATCGCGCCGAGGAGGGCGCCGATCATCTCCTGGCGGAGCTTGCCGAACGCCAGCTCCCAGAGGTGCTTCGAGCCCCACGGCCGGTCCACCACGTAGGTCGAAAGCATCGCCTGCCGCATGTCCTCGTCGAGCTGCGCGAAAGGCCCGTCCTCGGCGTAGGCCAACAGCAGGATCGTGCGTCCGGGGCCCTTCACGATCCAGCACAAGAACCCGAGCTGCTGCTTGTCCTTGGCGCCGCGGCCCTTCAGCTTGATCGCTTTCAGGTTGTCCACCTGATCGAGCCGCGGCTCGTCGATGCCGTAGCTGTCGATCCGGCCGCCGAAAGCGACCTTGATGAACTCGCGGATCTTCAGCGTCGAGCCCTCGTCGCGCGGCATGTCGAGCGGGGTGACGGAGACGTTGATGAGCCCCTGCTCCTTCGAGAGCGTGAACAGGTCGGTTCGATCGCCGGTCGTCGCCATGCTGCGCTCGACGTTCCAGCCGGCGGGAGGAGCGACGGCGATGCCCGAGTCCTTGTCGAGCACGGCGTTCGCGGGCACCGGGCGGCCGGACGGAGGCTTGAGCCCGAGCCAGGCGACGGGCGGAACGATCGCCAGCGCCAACAGGAATATCGCTTCGGGTCGCGTCCCGGAGGAGGCCATGTTCGCTTAGCTTAGCGGGCGGCCCCCCCGGAGTCAAGGAAGAGTCCGGAGGCCGTCATGGCCGCAGCATGGCTCAGACGGGAAGGACGCGGCTATAGTGAGGCGTGAGGGTCTGGCCCGGAAAGCCGTATCCGCTCGGCGCCGTCTGGGACGGCGCCGGAGTGAACTTCGCGCTGTTTTCGAAACACGCGACCAAAGTCGAGCTTTGCCTCTTCGACGGGAAGGACGCCGCTCGAGAGTCGACGCGCCTTCCGCTTCCGGAGCGGACGGACGAAATCTGGCACGGCTACTTCCCCGACGTCCGTCCCGGGCAGCTCTACGGCTACCGCGTGCACGGGCCCCACGAACCCGCCGCCGGCCACCGCTTCAACCCGAAGAAGCTTCTGCTCGATCCCTACGCGAAGGCGATCGGGCGGCCGCTCGAGTGGTCTGACGCCATGTTCGGCTACAAGATCGGCGATCCGGCGCAGGACTTGTCGCTCGACGACCGCGACAGCGCCCCGTTCGCGCCCCTCGGCGTCGTGGTGGACACCGCCTTCACCTGGGGAGGC
>JACRDR010000264.1 GCA_016212845.1 Elusimicrobiota bacterium | reverse complement strand
GGCTCGGCTCGAACCCCGACGGCCGCACCGTGGACGACTTCGTCGCCGCGGTCCGGACCCTGCTCGCGGCGCTGCCCAAGGGCTCGCGCGTCGTGTGGGTGGGACCGCCTCCCATGCCCGCCCGGCTCGCCTATCTGAACCAGATTTACGCCGCGTTTCCGGCGGCGGGGATCGTTCCGCTCGACAGCCGGAAGTGGCTTTCTCCGTCGGAAGCGGTCGACGACCACTTCAACGGCGCCCCCGGGCGGGCTTGGGCGGCCCGCGTCTTCGCCGAGCTCGCGAAGTGATATATAATCGAGAAGCCCCGGAGGCCCCATGTCCCAGTTCGGCGATACGATTTTCCTGAAGACCCAAGTCGACGTCCTCTCGTTCTTCAACGAGGATCAGCTGCGGCGGGTCACCCCGGACATCGAGCGCTCCAGCTACGACGCGGGCCAGGTCGTGATGCTCAAGGGCGAGATCTCGGCCCACTTCTACATCATCAAGGCGGGCAAGGTCGTCGCCGCCGGCAAGACGAAGGAAGGCCCGTTCTCGACCGAGCTCGCCAAGGGCGACTTTTTTGGCGAGATTTCCCTGATCGACAACGCCGTGATGGACACGACCGTGAAGGCGCTCGAAGCCGGCACCGAGATCCTCATGATCCCGTCCCAGTCCTTCCAGAAGCTGCTCGAGATGCAGCCTCTCCTTAAGAAGACCCTGCTCGACAAGGCGGCCGCGCGCAAGGCGGCCCCGAAGCCCGCCGCGTGAGCGGCGCCGAAGCCCCGGCCGCGTCCCGCCTGCCCGGGCCCGCCCGCAACATGGCGCTGGAGGACGTGCGCGCCAAGGCCGATAAGGCTAGAGAGGCGCAGGCGCAGTGGCGCCGCTACACCCTGACCCAGCGCGTCGAGCGCGTCCGCGGCTTCTGGCGCGAGCTGCAGGCCTCGAAGGACCGGCTGATCTCCGTCGTGCACCGGGAGACCGGCAAGCCGGCGACCGAGATCGAGGTGATGGAGCTCTGCGGCGTCGAGCTCATCCTGAAGTACTTCACCCGCAACGCGCACCGCATCCTAAAAGACCAGGCGGCGTCGCGCCCGTGGATCTTCCTCAATAAGAAGGCGTACGTGCGCCACGTGCCGCGCGGCTTGGTCGGGCTCATTACGCCGTGGAACTACCCGCTCTTGATCCCGCTGGGCGACGCGCTCGCGGCGCTCATCGCCGGAAACGCGGTGCTGCTCAAGCCGTCGGAGTGGACGACCGACACGGCGATGTTTCTCGAGGGCGTGTTCAAGGCCACCGGCCTGTTCCCGGACGGACTGCTCGCCGTGGCCCCCGGCGACGGGACGGTCGGCGCGGAGGTCATCGCCCAGGCGGACATGATCCTCTTCACCGGCTCGACCAAGACCGGCCGCGCGGTCGCGAAGGCGGCGGCCGAGCGGCTCATTCCCTGCGTGCTCGAGCTCGGCGGCAAGCACCCGATGATCGTGCTGAAAGACGCGCCGCTCGAGCGCGCCGCCAAGGCCGCGGTTTGGGGACGCTTCGCCAACTCCGGACAGACCTGCGTGGGCGTGGAAAGGGTTTACGTGGAGCAGGAAGTCTACGATGCGTTCACGGAACTCGTGGCGCGCGAGGTCTCCCAGCTCCGGCAGGGGCTCGAGCCCGGCTACGACGTCGACCTCGGCCGCCTGATCTACCCGCGCCAGTTGGAGACGGTGCTCGCGCTCATCAATGACGCGAAGGAGAAGGGCGCCCGCGTGGTGGGGGGAGAGGTCGTCGACGCCGACCGCCTCGTCGTGGCCCCCGCGCTCGTGCTCGACGCCAAGCAGGAGATGCGCGTGATGCGCGAGGAGGCCTTCGGACCGGTCTTGCCGATCATGGCGGTCCGCGCGTCGGAGGAGGCGGTCCGGCTCGCCAATGACAGCGAGCTCGGGCTCGCGGCCTCCATTTGGAGCCGCGACCTCGCCCGCGCGGAGACTCTCGCCGCGCACCTCGAGGCGGGTCTCATCGGCGTCAACGATCTCATGGGCCATTACGCGGTCTGCTCCTTGCCTTTCGGCGGCTTCAAGCAGTCCGGCGTCGGCCGCCGCCACTCCGACGACGGCCTGCGGATGTTCTGCCAGTCGCAGTCCGTACTCGCCCACGAGTGGCCGGCGAACGCGCCGGAGCCGTGGTGGTTCCCTTACAACGAGCTGAAGGTGAAGCTCGTCTCCTGGCTCACGAAGCTGTCATGATCCTGGGGCTGCACGCCTCCATCCGCGCGGGCTATCACGCCGCGCTCGAGACCGCGAAGGCGCACGGAGTGAAGGCGCTGCAGATCTTCGGCTACCGCCGCCACCACGAGCCCTCGCCCGAGGAGCTCGCGGAGTTCCGAAACGGGGCCGGGGCGCTCGGCCTGCGGGTGCTCGCGCACACGCGCTTCGTCCCGTTCCTCGGCTCGCGCGACCTCGGCCGCCACGAGCACTCGGTGAAACTGCTCCGCCGCGAGCTCTCGCTGGCCGCCGCGCTCGGCACCGAGGGCCTCGTGCTGCACGCGGGCGCCTACGCGGTCGGCGAAGACGCTAAGAAGGGCATCGCCCGCGTGGCCGAGGGCGTGCTGCGCTCGCTCGACGCCGGAGGCGCTCCGGTGCCCGTCATCCTCGAGAACGTGCCCGGCGGCGGACGCCGCCTCGGCGGCCCGCTCGAAGAGCTGGCCGAGCTCGCGGCGCTGCTCGACCGCCGGAACGTCCCCGTCGGCTTCTGCCTCGACACCGCGCACGCGTGGGCGCAGGGCTACGATCTCTCGACCGCCGAGGCGGTGTGGAAGTTCACCGCGAAGGTGAACCGCGTCCTCGGCGTCGAGCGCGTGAAGGCCTTTCACTTGAACGATTCTCGAGCCAAGGTCGGCTCGCACCGCGAGCACCACTGGCACTGGGGCCAGGGCTACCTCGGGCTCGAGGGGCTCAAGGCCCTCCTCGCCCGCTCGGACTTCGCCGGGGCCCTCGGCATCCTGGAGACGCCCTACGGCGCCGACCGGGAGAACCTCGAGACGGTCCGCGCGCTCCTTCCCGTCGCCGCGTGATACCGGCCCGGCATCGCGCGGCGGCCTTTCTCGCGTCCTTCCTCGCCTTTCAGCTCGAGCTCTCCACCGCGAAGCTCCTCCTTCCGCGCTACGGCGGCGGCGCCTACGTGTGGACGACGGCGGTCGCGGTGTTCCAGGGGCTGGTTCTCGCCGCCGCGCTCTACGCCGTCTGGCTGCGGCGGACCCGCTTTCGCTACCCGGTCCATTTGGCGGTCGCCGCCGCGTGCGGGGCGAGCGCGCTCGCGCCGTCGGGCGCCGCCGGCGCGGCGCATCCCGCCGCCGCGCTCGCGCTCGATCTGCTCGCGGCCGCGGGCCCGGCGTTTTTCGCGCTCTCCTCCGTGACCGCCGTCCTCGACGACTGGCTCGGCGAGCCGGACGCGCGCGGGCTCTACGCGGCCTCGAACCTCGGCGCGCTGTGCGCGCTGCTGGCGTTCCCGCTGCTGCTCGAGCCCGCGCTGCCGCTCGAGCTCCAAGGCCGGCTGTGGCGGGGGCTCTACGCCGGGTGGGTCGTGCTCGTCGCCTCCTGCCGCCCGGGCGAGCGGGAGCGGCCTTCCGTCCCCGGAGGCTCCGACGGCGCGTTCGGCTGGGCGCTCGCGGCCGCCGCGCCTTCGGCGGCGCTCGTCGCCGCGACGAACGCTCTCGGGCTCG
>JACRDR010000024.1 GCA_016212845.1 Elusimicrobiota bacterium | reverse complement strand
TCGTGTTTTACGGCGAGTCCCTCGGCTGCGGCGTCGCCGTCGAGCTCGCGCTCCGGCATCCGCCCGAGGCGCTCATCCTCGAGAGCCCGTTCACGTCGACGGTCGACATGGCGAAGCTCGTGTTCCCCTTCCTGCCCGCCGGGCTGCTCGTGCGCGACCGCTTCGATAATCTCTCTAAGATCGGGGACGTGCGCTCGCGGCTGCTCGTCATGCACAGCCCCGACGACGAGGTCGTGCCTTTTTCGATGGGGCGCGCGCTTTTCGAGGCCGCACCGGAGCCCAAGGATTTCGTGAAGCTGCGCGGCAGCCACAACGACGGCTTCCTGCAAGCCGGCGATACGTACTTAAACGCCGTGGCCGCGGCGTTGGGAGCGCACGCCCGCTCATGAACTGTCCCAAGTGCCAGTTCGTCCTCCCCGACGACAAGGCCGCCGAGTGCCCGTTCTGCCACGCCGGGCTGAAAGCCGGCGCGTCCTCTCCGGAATCTTCGATTCCGGGGGCGCCGCCGCCGATGCCCGAGCTCCCTCCGATCCCCTTCGGCGCTTCGACGCCCGCGCCGCGGCCCGCGGCCGCGCCGCCGCCCGGACTCTCGCCCGGAGGGATGATCCCGCCTCCGATGGCCGCGCCGCCCATGATGGCGCCTCCGCCGGGGCCGGGGCCGATGCAGCCTCCGCCGGGCATCCCCGGCCTGACGCCGCCTCCCTTTCCGGGACTCATGCCGCCGACGATGCCGCAAGCCGGCGCGCCCGCGGCCGCGCCGCCGCCCGGGCTCAACCACGATCCGCTCAATCTCGAAGGACTCAACCGGGCCCAGCCCGCCGCGGCGCCGCCCGTCCCCAATTTCGCCGACCCGCTCGACACGCTCGCGTTCACCCCCCCGGCGGCGACCCCGGCGTCCGCGCCGGCCGCGGCGCCCCGCCCCTCGATGGCTCCCGCGCCGATGAAGGCCGGCGAGATCGAGTTCGAAGCCCCGCCCCCGCCGTCGAAAGGCGGCGGCAAGAACTTCGCGATGTTCGCGCTCCTCGCGGTCGTCGGCGTGGGCTACCAGACGGGCTTCCTCTCCCTCGACGCTTTCTACAACATGCTCAGCAAAGGCACCGCGACGCCCGCGCCGATGGAGCCTCTGCCTCCTATCGGGACGACCCAGCCGTCCACGAAGACGCCGGTGGAGTGGAAGAACCAGCCGACCGCCGCGCCGACCCCCACTCCGGGGCAGGACACGAACGTGGAGACCGAAGTCGAGGAAGTCGTGCCCGAGTCGAAGGAGAAGTGGACGTTCGAAGGCCGCATCTACGACATGATCACCCTTCGCCCCGTCTACGCGGCTGAGGTCCGCCTGCAGTCCAAAGACGGCAAGCCCCAGACCGCCCAGACCGACGAGCGCGGGCGCTACAAGCTCGAGGTCCCGGCTCTCGACGGCGGCTCGTATCAGCTCACGGTCGTGCACCCGGATTACGACAGCAAGAAGTACTTCGACGAGATCAGCCCGCCGTACAAGGAGCTCGAGCTGATGGAGCGCCGGGCTCTCGTGCGCCTCGTCCCGCGGCATAAGACCTGGACCGGCAAGGTCAACGCGAAGACGCGCCGCGACCTCGTCCTGCTTCCGGCGCAGCATCACATCCAGTCCAAAGACGACACCCCTTCCCTGGACAGCGGCCTCGACACGGGCTCTGAAGGCCAGTGACCGCCTGGCAGTCGGCGGTGCTCGGCCTGGTGCAGGGCCTGGCCGAATTCCTGCCCGTCTCGAGCTCCGCCCATCTCGCGCTTTTCCCCTGGGTGCTCGGCTGGCAGGACCCCGGCCTATCCTTCGACGCGGCGCTCCACCTCGGCACGCTGGCGGCGGCGTCCGCGTATTTTTACCGCGAGTGGCTCGAGCTGCTGCGAGGCTTCCTCAAGGATCCTCGCTCCGACGGAGGGCGGCTGCTTTTCGGGCTCGCGGCGGCGACGATCCCCGGCGGGCTCGCGGGCTTGGTCCTGCACGACCGCCTCGAGGCGTGGGGCCGGTTCCCCCCGATCCCCGCGGCGATGCTCGTCGTGTTCGGCCTCCTGCTCGGAGCGGCCTCGCGCTTCGGGGCGAAATCGATCGCGCTCAAGGACGTCTCCTTCCGCAGCGCGGTCCTCATCGGCTGCGCGCAGGCGCTCGCGCTGGTCCCGGGCGTTTCGCGCAGCGGCGTGACGATCACCGCGGCGCTGGCGCTGGGCCTTTCCTTCGAGGCGGCGGCGACGTTCTCCTTCCTGCTCGCCGTGCCGATCACGCTCGCGGCCGCGCTGCACGGCCTGCACAAGCTCGACGCGTCCCTCCTCGGGACGCCCTTCTGGATCGGGCTGGCGGTCTCGGCCGTCTCCGGCGCGCTGGCGATCCGGGCCCTGCTCGGCGCGCTCTCGCGCTGGGGCGCGGCGCCGTTCGTGGCCTACCGCATCCTGGCGGGCGCCGGGATTTTCGCTATCTGGCTGTCGCGTTGAGGAGCGCCGGGAGGCGCTCCAGGCGCAGCCGGTTGATGAACGCGAGCAGCGGAGCGGGCGTCGCCTCGATCGCGCGCTGGATCTCGGGCAAGAGCGAGTACGTCAGGTCGCCGGGGCAGTCCGTCTTCGGGTTGTAGTCCCGGTGCCCCCGGTAGGTCGAAGGCGCCACCCCGTAGCGGTCCCGCAGCCACGCGCCGAGACGGCGGATCGCCTCCCGCTGGGCCGGCGATACCGCGTCGTTGTAGGGCGGATGATAGTTGCCCAAGAGCGAGATCCCGACGTTCCCCTCGTTTTGACCCAGCACGTGCGCGCCCTGCGCGTCGATCGGCCGGCCGCGGAACACGCGCCCCGCGCCGTCGATCAGGAAGTGGTAGCCGATGTCGTTCCAGCCCCGGCCCCGCTGATGGAAGTCCTGGAGGAAGCGCATCTCGGCGAGAGACTCCGGCAGCGTCGTCGTGTGCTTGCCGGCGGTGTGGTGCTGCGTGAACCGCTCGGGGGCGAGCGGGGAGTACGCCTCGTGCGGCGGCTTGGCGCCCCAATTCGCGCGCTCGATCACCTCGGGCTCCACCGCGGCCGGGTCCGGCGGAGGCTGGGAGATCGCGCGCGGAGCGGCGAAGGGACGCTCCTCGCGGGTCCGACTCTTGAAGGTTTCCACGGCGTAGAACTCGACGTCGACCGCGCCCGTCACCCGCACGCGCAGCCGTCCGGGTCGGGCGTCCGGGAAGCCGGCCTTCGCCCAAAACCGCCGTCCGGGATGCCTCCGGGCGGAGGCGTCGATCCAGGGCCCCCAGGAGCCCAGGGCGTCCGAGCGGGCTACCTGCACGGAAGAGGCCGCGGTGCCGCCGACGCCCTGCACCAGCACGGCGTCGAAGGGCTCGCCGATCCAATCGCTCTCCTCGAGTTCGAGGGCGCCCTGAAGGGAGATCTTCGGAGAGCCCGAGAGCGGCTCCCCCCAGGCGGTCGCGGTGGCGCCCAGGTCACCGGCCGAAACGGGTGCCGCTTGGAGCAGGAGGCAAAGGGTCCAAAGTCCCATGATGCCGCCGATTATACAACAACCTTTACCGGACGTTAACGCGACGAATACGTCCCCTTAATCGTCCGGAGCTAAGCTAAGGGTGGAGGTGGACGACGATGACCCTAGGAGCGGTAGCCTTAATCAGCGTGAAGAACCCCGCGGTCCTTTCGGTGCCCGTCATCCACAGCATCCCTACCTGCGCGATGAAGGAGCGGTTCCGCCTGGAGTTGGGCGTTACGCGTACTTCTTGAGGACTTCCAGGAGCTTCTCGGTGTCGAGCGGCTTCGTGAGATAGTCGTCGGCGCCGCAGGCGACCGCCTTGTCGACGTCGCCCAAGGTGTCGAGGCCGCTCAGCATCACGATCGGGATGCGCCGCGTCGCCCTGTCTTCCTTGAGCACGCGGCAGACCTCGAGCCCGTCGAGCACCGGCAGCTTCACGTCCAAAAGGACCATGTCCGGCCGGGCTTCGCGAGCGAGGTCCACCGCGCCCCGGCCCTCCGAGGCCACCACGACCTTGTAGCCCCGGGTTTCGAGCAGGGCCTGGAGGTTGGCCAGGATCGCGGGCTCGTCGTCGACGACCAGGATTTTCTTCGTGAAGAAACCCATCGGCCGGATACTACCACTTTTCGATCGTGACGGTCTCGTGACGACGGCGTGAATTTCTCTTGCAAGTGGCGGCGCCTTTCGTGTATACTTCGCCCACTTAAGACGTATCGATTTTAGAAAGCCACCGCTCCTCAACTTGTACGACAACCCGCAGGTGGCTTTCTTCTTTTTACCGTGGCCCCCACGCCGACCCGCCCCTACGACCTCGTCGCGTTCGACTGCTACGGCACCCTGATCGACTGGGAAGCCGGCATGACGGCGGCTCTCGAGAAGCTCGGCCGCGACCTGGGCGTCCAGGTCGACGCGAAGCAGATGGTCCGCCGCTACATCCAGCTCGAGCTCAGCCTCGAGCAGGCGAGCTACCGGCGCTACCGCGATATCCTCCGCCTCGGCCTCGTCGCGCTCTTTAAGGAGCGCGGCATCAAGTTGAGCGCGGCCGCCTCCCGCGCGTTCGCGACGAGCCTCGCCGAGTGGAAGCCGTTCCCGGAGACCGCCGCGACCCTCAAGCGGCTGCGCGCCGCGGGCTACCGCACGGCGGTGCTCTCGAACATCGACGACGCCCTGCTCGCCCGGTCGCTCAAGCGCATCGGCGTCCCCTTCGACTACCGCATCACCGCGCAGGCCGTGCGTTCGTATAAGCCGGGCGTCCGGCACTGGGAAAAGCTCCTCGCCGTCTCCGGCGTGCCCAAGCGCCGCGTGCTCCACGTCGCCGCGAGCCTGGTCCACGACATCATCCCC
>JACRDR010000261.1 GCA_016212845.1 Elusimicrobiota bacterium | reverse complement strand
CTTGAACCCACCGAAAAGAAGGATCCGACTCTTATTATTCAGAGCTTTGAGCCCGGGGCGGTCAAGCGGACTCGAGAGCTTGTGAAGAAATGGGAGCAGGGGAGCATTTCATCTCAAGAGAAGGATGAATTGCTCTTGATTCTGGTGAAGCGAGTGCTTGATCCATAGGCCGCTGCTATTGGCTTGCCTGGCGGGGCTTGAAAAAGTGAATCACTAGTGATACACTAGGCTCATGGCCACCAAGAACCCGCGGCTTCTCGTGACCCTCGAGCCAGCGCTCTATGCGAAGGTGAGGTCGGTCTCAAAGACGAACGGAACGACCTTGTCGATGGCGGCTCGAGACTTGATCCGAGAGGCGTGCGAGGATATCGAGGACTTGGGCTTGTCCTTGTTGGCCGACAAGCGTATGAAGTCGGTGAAGGGCCGCCGCTGGTTGAAGCATTCCGACGTTTGGAAGTAGGTAGTGTACCGGCTTCTTTATCACCCCGACATTCCGGAGGATATCGCCTCCCTTAATCGCGACGTGCGGGACCGCATTCGTAAGGCCGTCGAATCCCGGCTGACTCGCGCGCCGGAGGATTACGGCAAGCCGTTGATGGGAAATCTCAGCGGCTACTGGAGCCTCCGGGTCGGAGATTATCGGGCCGTCTACACGATTGAGCGCAACGACGTAAAGATCTTTCAAATCGTCCATCGCCGGGACGCCTACCAGGCCGGCATTCTTGCGGCTCGCGATCGCGGCTGGCTGAGATAGGGCCCAATTTCTCTAGTTCTATCGTCCCGGGGGATTTGCCCCTTGGGCTCATACCGCGTGGGCGCTCGTCCCGCTATGATCCTTCCGTGACCCGGGGGGTATTCGCTTCGCTCGCGGCGGTTCTGCTTGTCCCTACTTGCGCGCTTGCTCAGCGCGTACTCGCGCCTGTCGTCGAGGGGCCCGCGCCCGTTTCCGGCGTCGCCGCGGTTCCACTTGCGGGCTCGCTGGCCCTCGCGCCCTCTCCTCTGTCCATCTCGCCTTCGCTCGCGCCGCCCAAGGTCACGTCCTCCGGGCTGCTTCTTGGCGCGGCTCGACCCCTGGTGAATCCGGCGCGCGTGCCGTTCGCGGGGCTCGAGGGGGCGCTGCGCGGGCTCTAGGAGAGCGGGCGCCTCGCGGCGGCGGAGCCGGTCGAGCCCAGCCTGCCCGAGCGACCGGCGGAGGTTCGGCTCGAGAAGCCCGTCGAGCGCGTCGTCGAGGCGCGGACCGAACCGGCGGTTCCGGCGCCGGAGCTCACGCTTCGCGAGAAGACGCGCAAGTTCTTGACGATCACGGCGGGCGCCGCGCTCGTCGTGGTGGGGATCGTCATGATTCCGCTGCCGGGGCCGGGCATGCTCTTGGTCCTGGTGGGCTTGGCGATGCTCGCCAAGTACTATCCGTGGGCGAAGCAGATGCTCCGGAGCGTGAAGCGGAAGGTCGTGGCCGCTACGAAGTCCCTGCGGAAATACCTGCGCGCTCGCCGGCTGGCGAAGATACGGGAGAGACGCGAGAAGGAATAGGGCTCAGCGAATCCGTCCGGTCCGGGGGTGGATCACCCGCTCGAGTTGAGTCAAAGGAAGCGCGGTAATTCGCTCCCTGAGCGGGATCACCCGCGAGCCCGGATAGATCGCCCAAAGATGGTCCAGCGAGAGGTCCTTGATGACCTCATGCATCGAGCGGGTCGGCTGTGGGGCGTCGGCGAACTTGAACTCGAAGCCGAATCGCCGTGAGCCCCGGACTATGAGTAGGTCGAGCTCGGCCCCCCCGTGCGTTCCGTAGAAGAAGCTTTCGTGTTCCGCGCCGGCGAGGCGGATCACCTGTTCCAGCGCGAAGCCCTCCCAGGAAAATCCGAGTTTTGGATGCCGCCCCAAATCGCGGCGGGTGCGGATGCCAAGCAGCGCATGCAGGAGTCCGCTGTCGCGAAAATAGACCTTCGGGGCTTTGACCAGGCGCTTTCCCGTATTCTCGAACCACGGCTGGAGCTGCCGCATCATGAAGGAGCCCGTCAGGACGTCGAGGTAGCGCCGCGCGGTATCCTCTTGGGTGCCCATGGAGCGAGCGAGTTCGGAGGCGTTCCAGTGCTGCCCATGAACGTGCGCGAGCATTCCCCAGAAGCGTCGAAGGGCCGGTGCCGGTATTCGCAGGCCCAATTGGGGCAAATCTCGCTCGAGATGGGTACGGACGAATTCCAGCCTCCAGCGGAAGCTCTCTGCGTCGCTGGGGGCCTTAAACGATCGGGGAAAACCTCCCCGCAGCCATAGCGGGTCGAGGTGCTCTGGACCGGCTTCTTCCAGGCCGAAGCCCGACATGTCGACGTGACGCACGCGGCCGGCTAAAGACTCTGAAGCGCCGCGCACGAGCTCGGGGGAGGCGCTGCCGAGGAGGAGGAATCTCGCGGGTCCGGGCTTCCGGTCGGCCAAGACGCGGAGCAACGGGAACAGGGCGGGTTCGCGCTGGCACTCGTCGATCACGACGAGTCCCCGAAGACCCCGCAGCGTCAGGGCGGCGGACTCGGGCCGGAGCTCCGTTTCCGGGTCCTCGAGATCGAAGTAAGCGGCACCGCGCTTGGCTGCGAATTTTCGGGCCAGGGTCGTTTTACCGCATTGTCGCGGTCCGAGAAGGAGGGTCACGGGGGAGGTGCGGAGCGAGGCGGAAATCCGCTCTTCCAGGGCCGGCCTGGGGATCAGGAGCATTCTTGAATATTACCAGGTAGACTGGTAATTTTCAAGGATGTAACGGAGCGCCCAGCGTCGAGCCGACTGAAATTATGTCGAGACGAAATTTCAATGGACTGAAATTCAGCTTGATTTTGGGAGCAGGCGTTCGAGCGTCGGGTTCGACCCATCCAGGCGCCATATCCAGGCGTCGAGCGCGTAATGCGTCGCTTGCGGCACCGTCAGCAAGGGTACCAGCAGGCTCGCGATCGCCTTCGGCAGGTCCGGGGCGAGCATCAATCCGCCGAATAGCCTTCCGTGCTCGTGCCAGATGAAGGCGTCCCATAGCGCTTCCTCGCAGTAGGCCAAGGCCAGGAGCACCAGCAGGAATCCCGCGATGCCCGCCGGACAGTGCACCGCGGCGACCCAGCCCGACTCATTCGCCCAGCGTTTGCGTCCGTGCGCCCACACCAGGGCGAAGTATGGGAGGCCGTGGGCCAGCACGTTCGTGACGGTGAAGGCGACGTCGGAATCGAAAAGGACGATGCCGACGTACCACGACGCGGCGGTGGCCAGAATCAAGAGGATCTTGCCGAGGTTGGGGCGGTTCCCCTGCCGCCAGCTTCGGACCTCTTTAAGGGTCCAGGCGGTTATGACCGCGGCGTAGGCGAACCGGGCCGCGGGAGCCAGGGAGGCGGGCAGGGCGACGAAGTCTCCCGGCATGAACCACTCGAAGGCTCTCGGCAGCCGGGTGTGCCAGACCGCCAGGGGGTAGAGCATCACGGCGTAGATCGCGGCCTTATCCAGCGCCAGGCCGTCGCGCTCGCCGGCGGCGCGGCGATAAAGCATGGCGAAGCCGAACTGCTGGCGGACGAAGTGAAAGACCGCCAAATAAGCCAGGACTCTCCAGAATAATCCGGGGCCCCCGGCCCTATAAAGGAGTACGCCGGCGGCCCAGGCGGCCAGGGGGATGTTCAGGAGGAGGGAAGGCCTCCGCTTTCGCTCCTGAGGGTCCAGGTAGGTTCGAAACAGAGTGGACCAGACGTGGGCGACGTCCACCCCGACCACTAAAGTGAGCCAGCCCCAGGCCGGGAGATTTTCGCCGCGCAGGGCGGGCCAGGCGAGCACCGCCGCCGCCGAAAGGGCGGGGGGGCCGACGATCCAGGTCAGATCGAAGGCGGGGGAGAGGAGCCAGCCCGGATGCCGTTTAGTGTCGTCTTTTGCCATTAACAGTTCTTTTCGCGTCTTATTCTGTTCGTCGAAAACGGTGTGACTATAGTCACGAGAACGTCACAGCCCCGGCCCTTCTTCCGATCTTCGCAATGTCTTCGTGGTGACTATCAGGGAAACCCGGTCCCCTTGACAAATCAAGGGCGTCTGTTATACTCCGGGAGTCGCACGATAATAGCAAACCCGTCGTAAGGCGGGGGCGCAAAGCCGTGGTCCCGGGTCACCGGGGTGCCAGGCTACCGAACGCGAAATGAAATCGAGCCCCCACCGGGAGGTCTCCCGGAGGATTCGTTTGAGCCCCATCGTAGCGGCGATCGCCGCTATATGGGGATTCGTATTTACGGGGGGCTCTTTCGCGAAGGAGGGCGGCGGCGCGGCGGGGCAGTTCCTGAACTACGGCGCCGGCGCCCGCGCCCTGGGCATGGGCGGCGCGTTCTACAGCATCTCGGACGACGCCTCCGCTCCGGCCTGGAACCCGGCCGGCTTGGCCTACGTGCAGAAGAAAGAGGTGACCATGATGCAGGCCACCCTCTTCGCCCAGACCAAGTACAACTACATCGGCTACGTCCACCCGAAGACCGCCGGCGGCACCTTCGGCGTGTCGATGACCCAGCTCCAGTCGACCGGCTTCGAGAAGGTCGAGGCGAAGTTCAACCCGGCGACCGGCGAGCCCACCAGCGTGCAGACCGCCGGCTCCTTCGCCGACATGCAGAGCGCGATGGGCGTGTCGTGGGGTAAGCTCGTCACCGACTCGATGGCGTTCGGCACCTCGATCAAGCAGGTGAAGCGGCAGCTCGACTCCTCGACCGACTCCAACCTCTCCCTCGACATCGGCTTCATGAAG
>JACRDR010000055.1 GCA_016212845.1 Elusimicrobiota bacterium | reverse complement strand
GAGAGCGGCCGGCACGCGCTGCCGTCGGCGTTCATCACCCAGAGCTGCCCGGCCGCGCAGCTGAACGCGAGCCGCGTGCCGTCGGGCGACCAATCGGGCGCGATCCCGGGGCCCAGGATTTTCTGATTCGAGCCGTCGGCGTCCATCACGCCGATCTCCGACGAGTCCCCGCTCATGCGCGCGAAGGCGATCCGCTTGCCGTCGCGCGACCAGATGGGGATGCCGTTATTCTCCTCGAAGGTGAGCTGCTTCCGGCCGCCGCCGTCGGGCCGGATCGTGAAGATCTGAAGGCGCCCCTCGGCGTCGCGCAGGGTGAGCGCGATCCGGCCTTCGGAAGGACCGGCGCCCGCCCAGGCCGTGCCCGCGAGCTGCAGAACTAGAAGAAGGCGCACGCGCTCAAAGGACGCTGTAGCAGTCGTCGGCGGCGTAGTAGACGACGAGCGGCGTCTGGGGGGAGGGCAGCGTCTCGCCGGGCAGGCCGACGCCGCTGAAGCGCTCGACCGCGTCGATCGCTTTGCCGTCGGGCGTCTTGAAGCGGAACTTCATGTGGACGACCAGGTCTCCCGACCCGTCGCGCACCCGGGCGCAGAAGACGACCTCGCCGGCGATCGCGCGGCCTTGGCGCGCGAGCTTGAGCGCCTTGAAAAACGGGAAGTGCTCGAAGAGAGGCTTCTTCTTGCCCCGCAGGATCTCGCGGTTTTTGGGGTCGATGAGGAACGCGCTCTCCGCGTAGTTCTCCATTAGGGCACCCAGTAGTAGTCGGTGGAAAGCGTGAGGTCGGCCGCGTCGAGTTTGGCCGGGCAGTCGGGCCGCTCGAGCAGGATCACCGACAGCTGGCGCGCGCCGGGCAGCCGGCGCGCCACGCCTTCCGGGATGCCGGAGTGGTAGGCGTGGAAGGCGCCCGCGACCACGACCACGGGTCCCGCGCCGGTATTGAGATGGCGCACGAGCGCGGCGGCCATTCCTTCGTTCCACAAGGACATCGCGTCCACGAAATTCGGGAAACCCGGGTCGGCCGGGTCGCCGCCGTGGCCCCGGTAGGTCTCGGCGAGCATCTCCAGGTAGGCGGCGTCGGTCGGCCTTTGGAACCCCTCCGGCACGAAGGCGCGCTCCTCCGGGGTCAGCGACTGGAGGCCCTGGAAGGAGACCTTGCTGACGATTTTCTTGGGGACGTTGAGGGCGGCCCCGCTATGGCTCGTGTTCCGGAGCAGCTCGAAGATCGGGCGATAGAGGGGGAACGGAAAGCCCCAGGTCTTGGGCCAGTCCACGGCGGCCTGAAAGCCCGCCGCGTCGGTGGTCCCGCCCAGGTAGTCGTCGAGCGCGCCCTGCTGGCTCGAGTAGAGCATCTCGAAGGCCCCGGAGGCGGAAGGCGAGGTCATCTGGATCGCCTCCAGCAGGTCCCGCTGGGCCAGGTGATGGGCGGCCGAATCGTGCTTTTCGCCCGCGTAGACGACCTGGGCGGCCCGGGCCCGGGCGAGAAAGGCGGCCGGAGTCGCGGGAAGCCCGGTCGCCCCGTCGAACAGGCCGGCCCGGCCGATCGAGACGGAGACGGGAGCGGGAACGGGGGGGATGGAGGTCTGACTTTGGGGAGCGACGGCGGCGAGAACGGCGGGGAGCACGGCGGCGAACGCCATGCCCGGTATTCTAGCTTATGCTAACGGATCAGCGCGAGAAGACCGGCCAAAGGCGACATCGACATGAAGGTCGCCGCCAGGCTGATCAGGAGCGTCTCTCGCGTCATCGAGTGTTCTTGAAACATTTTGTTAATGGCCTCTTAATGTCCGCGTAACTGCTATCCAGCATAACGGTGAGCGGAGGTCTGCACATGGGTCGAAGGGTGGAGCCGAAGGGTAAAAGGGACCTAGCGCAACCTAGGCCTTTTGGGCAGTTCTACTCTCCCCGCTGGACCCAGGTAGCCAGACCCCGCGCCGGGTATTCTCTCCCGAGGAGAACGCCATGAAGCTGAGCCTGCTGGCCGTCCTGCTGTTGTCTTCGACCGGAGCCTTCGCCGATGAACGCTACGTGGTCAAGGACGAAGGGATGTTCGCCCCCACCGGCCGCCACGTAGAGTTCCCGGACCGCTTCGGCTGGCGCGGCTACGAGGCCAAGCTCGATTTCAAGTTCGACTCCGAGTCCCGCCGCATGTCTCCCGACTCGGTCCTCAACATCACCGTCCATAAGAGCGAGGGGGGCAACTGGTCGTACCGCTGCCGCGCCCGCGACTCCAAGGAGATGTTTGCCAACGTCAATTTCATCTACGGCCGGGGCATCCTGGTCGTGGTGCAGTGCCGGGTGAACCCCGACAAGTTCGCCGACGCGGTGAACCTCGACTCCGACATGGTCGGCGAGCCGACGCTCGTGTTTTCCGCCTGGATCCGCGAGGGCAAGGCGGAGGTCGGCACCCAGAAGGGCTTCTATTTCCAGGACGGCGGCCAGATGCGCTCGAGCGTGATGGCCCAGTACGCCTCCCAGAACGACGACCCGACGGACTTAGCGGTGCAGTTCGCGACCACCGAGACGCTCGCGGGCGGCGCGAAGCCGTGGCAGGCCGGCGTGTACCGCTACCAGCCGATGCCGCGGTTCGTGCCCTAGTTTCTCCCGACCCGAACGCGACCCGAACGAGGGGACTGTCCCCATTTGTTTTATAATGGGTCAATCCGGCTAAACGGGGCGTAGCTCAATTGGCAGAGCGCCTGGTTTGGGACCAGGAGGTTCCCGGTTCGAGACCGGGCGCCCCGACGCCGGGAAACCATGAACCTTGCCCTCCCGCTCCTGCTGGCCGCCTCCCTCGTCCGCGCCGAAGCCGTCCGCAACCCGGGCACCTTCTTCTTCGCCGCCATCGGCGAGGTGACCAGCCTCGACCCGGTCTATCCTTATGAGGCGATGAGCCAGGGGCTCATCTTCAACGTCTACGACACCCTGCTCGCCTTCGAGGGCGAGACCAACGACAAGCTCGTCGGCCGGATCGCGACGAAGGTCCCGAGCGTCGCCAACGGCCTCGTCTCTAAGGACGGCCTGTCCTACACCTTCCCGATCCGCAAGGGCGTGACGTTCCACGACGGCAAGGCGCTCACGCCCGAGGACGTGCGCTACTCCCTCATGCGCTTCATGCTGACCGACCCCGCGGGCGGGCCGGCGGCGCTCCTTCTCGAGCCGGTCTTGGGCGTCCAGAGCACCCGCGACGCCAAGAACCAGCTCCAGGTCGACTTCGCCGACGTCGAGAAGGCGGTCCAGGTGAAGGGCGACAGCGTGGTGGTCCGCCTCAAGGACCCGTTCGGCCCGTTCCTGTCGATCATGGCGCGGTGGTCCTACGTCATGAGCCGGGACTGGGCGAAGGAGCACGGCGAGTGGGACGGCACGGCCGCGACCTGGAAACAGTTCAACGACCCGGCCCGCGAGAAATCGTATTTCTTCGACCACATGAACGGCACGGGGCCCTTCGAGCTCGAGCGGTGGGACCGCCCCGGCAAGAAGGTCATCCTCAAGCGGGCCGCCAAATACTGGGGCAAGCCCGCGCAGCTGCAGCGCATCGTCGCGGCGGCGGTGCCCGAGTTCTCGACGCGCAAGCTGATGCTGCAGGTGGGCGACGCGGACTTGATCGAGGTCCCGCGCTCGTTTTTGCCGCAGCTGTCGAATTTGCCCGGGGTCAAGATCGCCGACAAGCTGCCGCGGCTGCAGGCCGACCCGGCGCTGTTTTTCACGTTCGCGATCAACCCGGTCGCCAACCCGGACATCTTCTCGGGGAAGCTCGACGGCGAGGGCATTCCCGTCGACTTTTTCACCGACAAGGACCTCCGGAAGGCGTTCGCGTACTCCTTCGACTACGACGCCTACCTCCGCGACACCTTCAAGGGCACGGCGCGCCGCGCGAAGGGGCCGGTGCCGCCGGGGCTGCCCGGGCACGACCCGAAGGGCATGTCCTACACGCACGACCTCGCGAAGGCGGCGGAGCACTTCAAGAAAGCCTGGGGCGGCAAGGTCTGGGACAAGGGCTTCCACTTCACGATCACCTACAACACCGGCGGCGAGCTGCGCGAGACCGCGTGCCTGATCCTCAAGAAGAACGTGGAATCGCTCAATCCGAAGTTCCGCGTCGACCTGCGCGGCGTCGACTGGCCGTCGTTCCTGGATAAGGCGCAGCGGCGGCTGATGCCGCTGTTCGCCCGCGGCTGGACCGCCGACTACCCCGACGCGCACAACTTCGTCTTCCCGTTCTACCACTCGAAGGGACGCTACCCGTCCGCGCAGGGCTTCTCCGACCCGATGCTTGACGAGCTCATCGACAAGGCCGTGCGCACCGTCGACCCGAAAGAGCGCGAGAAGCTCTACTGGAAGATCCAGGAGCTCGGCTTCGACGCGGTGCCGTCGATCCTCACCGTCCACCCGACCGGCGTCTACGCGATGCGCGAGTGGATCAAGGGCTTCTACGACAACGCCGTGTTCATGGAGATCTTCTACCATCCGCTGAGGAAGGAGTGATCCTGACGCTGCTCGCGGCCGCGGCGTTGGCCGCGGACGCTCCGGATTCCTCCGCGATCTTCGCCGCGCATGCCGACCTCGCGGGCCGCGTGGACGCGGTCAGCGCCCACTTCCTCGGCACGCCCTACAAGCTCGGGCCGCTGGGCGAGGGCGAGGCGGGCGAGTACGACCGCGACCCCCTGGTGCGCTTCGACCAGTTCGACTGCACGACGTTCGTCGAGGAGGTCGCGGCGTTTTCGCTCGAGCCCGACTTTGCTTCGGCCGAAGAGCTGCTGAAGAAGATCCGCTACAAGGACGGCGTCGTCTCCTACGAGACTCGCAACCACTTCCCCGAAACCGACTGGATCCCCAACAACATGGCTGCCGGACTCCTCTCCGACGTCACCGCCAAGGTCGCGGGGCGCCGCATGAAGTGGGTGTTCAAGACGATCCGCAAGAACGAGTGGTACCTCGCCAAGAGCACGTCCGACCTCGAGGGCTTTTCCGCCGAGAGCGAGGAGTCGAAAGCGGCGCGCATCGAGAAGTGGCGCGCCGCGGGGGCCGAGTTCAAGGACGAGAGCGCGCGCCTGCCTTATTTGCCGCTCGAGGACCTGCCCGCGCTCGCCGCCAAGATCCCCGACGGCACGATCGGCAACGTCGTGCGCGAAGCCTTGCCGGAGAAGCCGATCGTCGTCACCCATCAGGTGCTGATCTTCCAGCGCCCCGGCGGGCCGATCATCCGTCACGCGGCTTACGGCAAGCAGGTGCAGGACGAGCCGCTGCTTGGGTACTTCGCGAAGTTCAAGGACGCCAAATGGCGCGTCCTCGGCCTGAACCTCAACGCCATCAACCCAGGCCCGAAGACCCCGTAGCGCCGCCCTTCGGTCCCATATCGTTGGCCGGCGCCATGGCATAGAATCGTCCCGATGGCGCCCCTGCTGCTTCTTGCAGCTTCCGCGTGCCTAGCCGCCGTAAAGATCGTCGCCGTGCCGCCGCTCCCGGCATCTCCGATCGCGGGCGCGTCGGCTCCCCGGCTGACGATCGGCTCCCCCGTCCCCCAGACCCCAAGCGCGCTCCGCATCGGCGCCTCCGTCCTGCCCGATCCCAAGCAAAGCCTGGAGCTTTCCTCGCTCAATCACGCGATCCGCGTCGACGGCGCCGGTAAGGT
>JACRDR010000263.1 GCA_016212845.1 Elusimicrobiota bacterium | reverse complement strand
TGTAGGCGCCTTCCTTGAACGCCAGGTCGACGACCTGGCCCGCCTCGTGGATGCTGAACTTCGCCGGGACGTAGTTCACTTCGACGGGCACGCCCGCGTCCTTGAGCAGACGCAGCGCGTAGATCGCGCTCTCGAAGCGGCCGCGGACGCGCATCTTGTCGAAGGTCGCCGGGGTCGCGCCGTCGATCGAGACCTGGACCGCCTTCACCTCGAGCTTCCTGAAGCGCGCGGCGGTCTCGGGCGTGATGTAGTGCCCGTTCGTCTCGATTTTCAGCTGCGCGCCGGAGGCGGTGATGAACTCGACCATCTCCCAGAAGTGGGGATGGACCATCGGCTCGCCGCCGGAAAACGACAGGTACGGCACCTCGGCTTTAGCGAGCTGCTTGAGGACGTGGAACGTCTCGTCTTTCGTCAGCTCGTCTTTGAACGCGCGGCCGGGCCCCGATTCCTCGATGCAGTGCATGCACGCAAGGTTGCACTCGTTGGTGATCTGCCAGGCGACGTAGAGCGGCGCCTCGAGATCGGAGGACCCGAGCGCTTCGGGAGCTTCTACGGTGCCGTTGGAGGCGCCGGGAGCCATTAGGCCTCGACGAGACCCTTGGTCTTTAAGTCCTCGAGGAAGGACGACGCTTCGGCGGCGATCGTGCCGCTCTTGTCGTCGTATTTTTCCTGGAGCGCCTTCACGACGTCGGCCGAGCCGGCGACGATCTCGCGCACCACGGCCGCGCCCGTCGGGTTGAGCGTGTAGACCTTCTCGTTGCGGGTCTCGAACAAGACGCCGCCGAACTTCTCCTCGCGGAACTTCACGAACTTGGCAAGCTTCATTCTGGCCTCCGGGCAGGACTCTGCCCCAACTTCCGGGTTTGAAAGCGTCACGGCTTCGTGCGACACGATCGACTCGACTTCGCGGCGGGAGAGGTCGCGGGCGCCCAGGCGGTCGGGCGCGGACTCGAGCTCGGGCGTGGACCACCCGGGAGCTTCGCTCCCGGAGAGCCCTTTAGGGCACGCGGTAGTCGAGTAGTCCCCTCCTTGCCAGGCCTTTTTGAGCTGCTCGTCGTACGCCTTCGGATCGTTCATCAGAATTGCCGGCGGGCCATCGACTCCATGAAGTCCGCGAGCTCTTTCGCCTGCTCGCGGTTGGGCAGGGCCTTCACCCAGCCGACCATCTGCATGAGCGTCGCGCGCGCGCGGCTTCTCGCCTCGTCCAAGTGCCCGCGCTCGTTGAGGAGCTTCGCCAGCTCCTTCGCCGCGTTCGGCTCGGAGGAGGCCTTGGACCAAATCTTGAGGAACGTCGCCGAGCTGGTCGGGTCTTTCAGCGCGAGCAGGCTCGGGAGCGTGAGGCGCGAGCCCGAGAGGTCCTGGGCCGCGTCCTTGCCCGAGAGCCGGCTGTCGAGCGTGAAATCGTGGATGTCGTCGACGATCTGGAGCAGGATGCCCGCCGAGCGGCCGAGTTTCGGCATCGATTCCTTGTCGTGGGGCAGCGGGCTCATGTCCGACATGCAGCGCGCGCACCACTCGAAAAGCGCGCCGGTCTTGCGGGCGGCCACGCCGTAGTAGGACTCCTCGGTGACGTCGATCGAGCCGCGGAGGAACTCTTCTTGGATCTCGCCGACGGTCATCTCGCGGACCGCGTCGACGATGCCGCGCAGGGCGCCGGGCGACAGCGCGAGGGCCTCGTCGAGCGCCTGCGTGAAGGCGAGGTCGCCCAAGAGGATGCCGGTCGTCGTGTTGAAAAGGGCGTTCGGGGTGGCGCGGCTGCGGCGGGTGGTCGCGCCGTCGATGCAGTCGTCGTGCAGGAGCGACGCGTTGTGGATGAGCTCGGCGATCTGGCCGGCGCTCTCGGCCGCCTTGGGGTCGACGCCGAGCGAGGCCCCGAGATGCACGCAGAAGCGCGCGCGGAGCATCTTGCCGGGACGGGTGATGAAGGCGGCGAGCTGCTCGCCGATGCGGCCTCCCAGGGCGAGCGAGCGCTGGGAGAGTCCTTCGCGTACCCGGGTAAGGGACTGCTCGATCGAGTCGACGGTGGCGGTGTTGGCCACTACGACATCGGCGGAATGCCCAACTGCTTGCAGAGCTTCCGGGCGGTATGGTCCGCCATCTCCGGGTGGCGCGTCACCGGCACCTCGATCCCGGTGACCGGGTTCTGGTAAACCGAGTACTTCCCTCCCTCGCGGAGCAGGACGCAGCCGTTTTGGGTCAGGTGCTTAATGAGGTCTCGCAGCTTCATAGAGCCCGATTATGCGATTTTTGGCCCCCCCCGATCAAATTCCTCGACGGAGCGTCGACGAGGCCGGGCCCCCGAGCCTTGCGGAGGCCTCCCTGGGAGTTGCTAGAATCCCCCCATGCTCATGAAAGCCATGCTTTCCCTGCTGTTCGCCGGCCCGCTTTTCGCCAACCCGAGGCCGTCCCGCGAAGAGGCCCCCGTCTTGACGGAGGCGTGTCGCGACGCGAAAATGTCGCGGTGCGAGAACGCGGTCGAACTGCTGTTCGCCGCGGACGCGAAGCGTCTGGACAAAATGCTCGACATGGCTTTGCGCTTGCTGCCCGAGCGCGGAGGCGAGCCGGCGAGAGCGGCGGCGCTGTCCTACTGGATCGCGAAGGTCGTCGAAGCGCGCCAGTCGGACGGGATGGGGTCCTTCGACAAGGCAAGGGCGGACGCCCTCATCGGAATGGGCCTCGACGTGGAGCACCTCCCGATCGGGGACGCGTGGGTCGCATCGACGAGCCCGCTCTTGCGCGATGCCGCCGAGTCGAAAGTCGACACCGGCTGGTCGGGCGCGGCGTTCCTGGGAGCGCTGCGCAAGGGCTGGAACGAAAATCCTACCTGCAAGACCGGCTCCGACACGTTCCGCGTCGTGATCGAGAAGGGCGAGGAATACTTGAAGACTCATCCGAAGAGTCCCGTCGCCGCCGCCGTAAAGCTCGAGGTGGGTCGCGCGTACGCGACCTGGTGGTCGCTTTCCACGGCGACGGACGACTACCACGACAAGGCGCAATACGCCGGCGGAGCGGAAGCCGCCAGAACGAAGGCGCTCGGCCTCTTCCGGGAAGTCCTGAAGGCCGAGCCCGAAAACGAGGTCGCTCGGCGAGAGGCCGGCGTGCTCGAGAAAAAGGGGACGGGCGACCTCGCCTACTTCTGCGTATACGACTAGCTTCGGGTGCTCAGTCCGCGGAAACGGCTTCGGATTCGCTGCTGACGGTGCAGTAACGCTCGGAGGTCGCCGGGACGGGCGCTTCGCCTTGGGCGCGGACTTGGAGGTGGTGGGGCCCGGGCAGGTAGCCGGCCCAATCGAACCACCAGTAGCCGGCCGCCTCGCGGCAGGCGATCCAGACGCCGCCGTCGATGGAAAGCTACACGCTGGCCGCGGCGGGCCCCGTGCCGATGCGGATCGTGTAGTGCTCGGGCAAGATGACGTCCCCCTCCCGGGGGTAGTCGATGAAAACCTGCAGTCCCGCCGGGGCCTTCTTGCGCGGCGCGCGCTTGGCGGGAGCGGCTTTCGGCGCCGCCGGGGCCTTTTCCGCCTGGGTCTTCTTCGGGGTCGTGCTCTTCTTGGGGCTCATGTCGCTGTCCTCTGGCGGTGGCTTCCGCGCGCGATCGGCATCTTGCGTCCCACGCCGAAAGCTTTCGCCGTGATCTTCAGGCCGGGAGCGGCCTGGCGCCGCTTGTATTCCGCGCGGTCGATGCGGTTCAAAAAGGATTGGACGAGGTCGGCCGGGAGCCCCTCCTGCACCAATTCGGCCGGGGACTTGGCGTCCTCCACGTACCCTTGGACGATGCGGTCGACGACGTCGTATTCGGGCAGGTCGTCTTGGTCTCGCTGGTTCGGCGCGAGCTCGGCCGACGGCGGCTTCGTGAGCGAGCCCTCGGGGATCAGGCGCGTCTCGCGGTTCAAGAAGCGCGCGAGCGCGTATACCGTCGTCTTCGGCACGTCGGAGATGACGGAGAGCCCCCCGTTCATGTCGCCGTACAGCGTGCAGTAGCCGACCGACATCTCCGACTTGTTGCCGGTGGAGAGGAGCAGCGCTCCCGTCTTGTTCGAAAGGAACATGAGCACGAGGCCGCGCAATCGCGCCTGAAGATTTTGCTCGGCGAGCCCGGGCTTCGTCTTGGACGTCGCGGTCTCGAGGGCGCCTATCATCGCCTGGTAGAGCCCGGCGATCGGCACGCTCAGGAGCTTGATGCCGAGGTTCTTCGCCAGCGCCGCCGCGTCCGTGACCGAGTGCTCCGAGGAGTGCATCGAAGGCATCGAGACGCCGGTCACGTGCGCGGGCCCGAGCGCGCGCGCCGCGAGCGCGGCGACCAGCGCCGAGTCGATCCCGCCCGAGAGCCCGACGAGGACGTCCTCAAATCCGGTCTTTTTCGCGTAGTCGCGGATGCCCAAAGTCAGGGCCTCGCAGACCTCCTCGATATCCTCGGGCTGCTTCCAGTCGAGCGGCGCGGCGGTCACGCTGGTGTCGGCGACCACGAGCCCCTCGGCGAACGCCGGCCCCCGCGCGACGAGGTCGCCCTTCCGGTCGAGCACCATGCTGTTGCCGTCGAAGACGAGCTCGTCGTTGCCCCCGATCAGGTTGCAGTACGCGACCGGGAGCTTGTGCTTCCTCGCGTGGCTTCGAAGCATCGAGAAGCGGGTCGCGACCTTCCCCGGGCTGTAGGGAGAGGAGGAGCCGTTGACGATGAGCTCCGCGCCGGCGCGCGCGAGTCCCTCCACCGGGTCGACGGGATAAAGGCGGCGCGGCCAGAAAGCCGCGTCGTTCCACGCGTCCTCGCAGATCGTGAGGCCGAGCTTCGTGCCCCTAAACGGGACGGGCGCGTTCTCCTTCGCGGGCTCGAAGTAGCGTCCCTCGTCGAAGACGTCGTAGGTGGGCAGAAGCGTCTTGTGGCGCACGGCCGCGATCTTGCCGTTCTCGAGCAGCGCCGCCGCGTTGTAGAGCGGCTTGCCGCGGCCGCTCTCGTTGACGTCGATGAAGCCGACGAC
>JACRDR010000262.1 GCA_016212845.1 Elusimicrobiota bacterium | reverse complement strand
TTCACGCCGATGATGCGGGCGCCCAGGCAGAGCACGTTCATGTCGTCGTCCTCGACGCCCTGGTGGGCGGAAAACGTGTCGTGGCAGAGCCCGGCGCGGACGCCGGGGACCTTGTTGGTCGCGACGACGGCTCCGACGCCGCTGCCGCAGACCATGATCCCGCGGTCGGCCTCGCGCTTGGAGACGGTCTCGGCGACCTTGCGCGCGAAGTCGGGGTAGTCGCAGGCCGCGTCCGAGTCGGTCCCGACGTTGATGACCAGATGGCCCTGCTCTTCGAGAAACTTGTGGATCTGCTGCTTGAGTTGGACTCCGCCGTGGTCGGCGCCGAGGGCGATCTTCATGCGCCGATAATACAAAAATGGGGACAGTCCCCTCGTTCGGGTCGCGTTCGGTTCAGCGGGACCGCGGCTTATACGGCGCGCGCTCGTCGGGGTCGGCTTCGACCGCGACGAGGGCCTGGTCCAGCGCCTTGGTCCAGTTGATCGCTTCCTCGCGCTGGGCGGCGGGCACGCGGGCGTCCATCATGCTCGAAATCTTGTCCTGCACGAGGCGGCGGCGCGCGTCGCGGCCGTCGTCGAGCTTGATCTTGACGCTCACGCGCCGGTCGCCGGGGTCGCGCTCGGCGTCGACGTTGAGGACGCCGATCGGGACGATGCGGTCCGGCCCGACCTCGAGCGGGTCTTTTCGGAGGACGTCGCGCGGAAAGGGCACGCGGAGCACGCGATTCTCGATGACGATCTGCAGCGTCTTCTCGGTGACCCCGAACGGCCCGCGCAGCGGCATCAAGCGGTACGTCCCGGCGGGCACGACGAAGAGCGACGTGGTCCCCGGCGTGAAAGGGATGATGTAGCGGTGGTCGTCGGACTCGAGGTTGAGCGCCACGCGCGCGCGGCGCGTTTCCCCCGCCGGGGTCGCGACCCTTCCCTGCACGAGGATCGCGCCGTAGCCGAGCCGGCCGTCTCCCCGGGACGGCGGAATCGACCCCTGGCAGCCGGCCAGGAGCGCGACGAAAAACAGAGCGAAAAGCGGACGCATCCCCATGAGCTTAGCCGGGCGATGTTACAAAATCAGTAATTGAGGTAGGCCAGTTCGGTCCCGGGGTGGTAGGCCTTCAGGATGTCCACGTAGGTCTGCCCCTGCTCGGCCCGGCCCATCGCGCCGGACTGGCACATGCCGACGCCGTGTCCCCAGCCGGCGCCGTGGAAAACGTAGGCGGCGGGCTTCTTGTCCTTGCCGTACTCGATCTCGATCGTGAACAGGGCGCTGCGCTGCGAGCCGAGGCCGAGGATGTGGCGGATCGTCGTCTCCTGGCGGATCTTGGCGGTCCGGGCGGAGCCTTTGAGGAGGAGGCCGTTGACGTGGCCGCTCTGCGCGCGCTTGAGCGCCACGATCGCGAGCAGGCGGCCGACCTTCTCCTTGCGGTTCACGCGTTCTTCGAGCTCGGCCGCGGGCACGATGCGGCTCCAGCGATAGTGCGAGGGATGGACGTGCCCGGAGCTCGTCGGCATGCAGAACGCGCCGGGCCAGTCCTTCAGCCACCACCGGAGCTCCCAGGGCGAGCGCGGGTACGTCCGGCTGCCGGCGGGCGCGTCGGGCACGGACGGCCAGTAGCCGACGTCTCCCCACCCCGCGATCTCGTGGCCGGCCTGCGTGTGGCCGCCGCAGTTGGACGCGTAGATGCCGTGCGCGATGCGCCCCTTGTAGGCGAGCACGCGGCCGCGCGTCGCGTTGACGACCATGCGCGAGCGCTCGGACTCGGCGGTCGCGCCCGAGTACACCTGGCAGTGCTGCTCGTCGCAGATGTCGAAGCCGTCCTTCTTGTGGCGGCGGGTGACCATCTTCATGTAGAGCGCCTCGCTCCGGGCCACGACCGACTGGGCCTTGAGCGCCTCGAGGGGCGAGGTGATCGGCATCTCCGCCGAAAGCATGCCGTGCGTGTAGCTCTCGAGGTCGACGATGTTCACGAGGCAGAACGCCTTGCGCGACGTGGGGTGGAGCGAGATCTCCACCTGGCCGCGGAGCGTCTTGTCCCCCACGCCGGACCAGTAGTAGCCCCGGCCGTACGGGATGTCGCCCAGGATCGTCATGCCTCCGCGCTCGAGGTCGGGCCGGATGCGGAAGCGGCCGCGCGTGCGCACCACGCGCTTGCCCTTGTGGTTGTAGACCTCGAGCCGAGGGTTGGAGTCGTTGGAGACGCGGATCTCCCACGGCTGGCGCGGCAGGCCGGCGGCGAGCGTCTTGTTCGTCGCGTCGTCGATGATCGCGAACGGCGTGTCGCAGTGGAACTCGAGGGTGCGCCGCGGCAGGGGCTTGCCGGAGACGCTCGTGCCGATGCCGACCCGCAGGAGCGGGATGTCGCCCGGCTCCGGCAGCATGGCGCGGAGGGGCTCTCGCGGCGGGCGGCGGGAGGTCTGGCTCACCGGCTCCTTCAATTCCCGCGTTACCTTGGGCTCGACCTGGGCCTTCAACTGGCGGAACCTGGGATTGCCGGCGTCGACGTCGAGGATCTTCTTGAACTGAAGGAAGGCCTCGTTGTAGCGCCCATGGCGGAGGAGCAGCCGGCCGAGGGCGTAGCGGGCCTCGACGAAGTAGTTGTCGTTGATGATCGCCTTCTTGTAGCTCTCGACCGCGCCGTCGACGTCGCCGACCGCCTCGTGCGCCTGCGCCTTCCAGACGTGCCCCGCGTTGACGAGCGGCGCTTGCGCCGCGCCCTGCTCGAAGAGCGGGAGCGCGTCCTTGGGCCGCTTGAGCGCGACGAGCGCGCGGCCGAGGCCGTAGAGCGCGTAGAGCTCGCGCGGATTGGCGGCGAGCGCCTGCTGGAAATGGGTGGTGGCCGGCGCGAGCTCGCCGAGACGGAATTCCGACCAGCCGAGCGCGGTCAGCACGCGGGGGTCGCCCTGCGACAGCTCGCGCGCGCGGCGCAGCCACTCGACCGCCTTCTTCTGCTGTCCGAGCTCCTCGAGCACGACGCTTCCGCTCAGGAGCGCCTCGCCGGACCGGGAATCGGCGGCGAGCGCGCGCTCGTACGCCTTGCGCGCCTGCTCGGGTTCGCCGGCGAACCACAGCCGGTGACCCTCCGCCGCCGCTTCTCCGGCCCGGGCGGCGGTCTCCTGAAGGCTCGGCTCCGCTTCGGGCGGATGCACCGCCGGGGCCGCCGGCGTCTCCACCCGCGC
>JACRDR010000257.1 GCA_016212845.1 Elusimicrobiota bacterium | reverse complement strand
GGCGATCGACTTGAGCGAGGTCGAGCGGGCGTCCGTCCGCGAGCTCGGCTTGCCGCTCAACTCGCGCAGCGCCTCGTCGGGCCAGCCGCCGTAGCCGATCTGAACGTACGAGTTGTCGTGGAATTTGGCGTAGGCCTTCTCCAGGATCATCGGCCACAGCTCGGTGTCGCCGTCGTGGGCGTAGAGCGGACCGGCGGCTCTCGACGGGAAGGTATTGTCCACGGTGACCTTCACGGCGGCCGGCGCATCCCCGTCCCAGCGGTGGTAAGTCACGGTGTAGCGTCCCTTGCCGTCGTCATGGATCATCTCGCGGATGAGCTCGGGCCGCTGCTGCGCGACCGAGGCGATCGAGGACATATAGTAGCAATCCCCGATCGCCCCCTGTTTCACGTCGTTGGGGTGGATGTCGGCCGCGTCCCGCGGTCCCTTCACGTAAAGGTCGCCCGCGATCTTCACGTACTTCGCCTTCGGATCGAGTCCGTCCTCGCAGCCGAAGAGCAGGAACTCGCAGCCCCGGCGGTTGCTCGGCTCCGGCTGCTCGCCGTCGCGCCACTGGGTCTGGCAGTCGACGACGAGGTATTTGCAGACGAGCTGCGGCATGTCGTTCGGCCGCCACGGCAGCATCATCCGCGCGCCGAGGGCGGCCTGCTGCGCCGCCTCCCACGAGGCCGCCGCGGCGTTTCCGACGGTATCGAGGACGCCCCTGCCCCAATCGAGCGCGCCGTCGAACCAGCCCGTCGACTTCGGAGGCGCCGCCGGAGCCGCGGGACGGGCGAGCCCGCGCTCGATGGACCGCGGGGTCGTCGCGACCGGGTCGACGGCCGCGATCTGCGCGCCCCTCTTCGAGCGCGTCGTCGGAGCGGCCGGAGGCTTTACCGACGCGACCCGGCCGGCGGCCGCGGCCCCTCCCGGAGAGCCTTCCTTTAATAGGAGCGCCAGCATCGCGTCCCGCGTCTCGGAATCCCAGCCCTGCCGGGCCAGAGCCCGGACGCTGGAGCGGATGTTTTCGGGAAGCGGCCACCGGAGCGTGTCGAAGGTCGACGTGAGGTCCTTGCGCAGGTAGGCGCAGAGCGCGAACGCGAAGATTCCGGCTTGCCGGTCGACGGCGGCTCGGTCCGGGTCTTTCCACGACTCCGGCGTCGCCGCGCCGTCGTAGAACTCGAGGAGCTCCCGCAATCCGGACGAGAACGCCTCGCCTTCGCCCGAGGAAACGAAGTCGCTTCGGATGCCTTGCAGTACCCCGGTGAGCACGAGCCCGCGCTCGCGCGCCTTCTCCTCGGTGACGGGCACCGGGAAGAGCTCCTCGAAGGAGGCCTCCGACTGCACGTAGCGGCGGACCGCCTCATCGGCCTCGTCCGCATGGAACACCGCGCCCCTCGCTGCGAGTCCGCGCGCGTCCGCGACGGACTCCCGCGAGCCCGGGTCCCAGGCGTAGCCCGGATACGCGCCGGCGGCCCACCCGGTCGATTGGACCAGGAAGACCGCCGTCACGAGAGCTTCGATGACCACGCGTCAGTATGACGCGCGGCCTCCCTTGGGACAAGGGGTTAAACGGCACCGCTCTCCCGCGCACCCCCTCGGCCCTTCCGGGAGGCTTCGGCCAGACCGATCGCCCGGTTTTGCTCGTCGAAGCCGGCGAAGAGCATCCGCCGCGTGCCCTCGAGCTTCCCGCAGACCAGCTCCCCCTTCGCCTCCTTCCAGGTCTCGTGCGTGAAGCCGTAGTGCTCGAGATACGACTGGAAGGCGCGCTTTTGGTCGGTCACGCCGCAGTCCGGGTGGCTCACCAGCGCCGGAAACACGCGGAACACGCGCGCCACCGGGTCCGCCGGGACCGGAGGCGGCCGCCGCGTGCTCGCGAAGTACAGCGAGCCCTCTTCCGTCTCGCACTCGACGTAGAACTCCGCGCCCAAGATCACCGAGCTGATCATCGCCAGCCGGTGTCCGCAGCGCCCCTCGAGCTCGAAGGACGGCACGATGAGCCCCAGGTACTCGTGCAGCCGCCCGTAGTCGCGCATCTTGCGCGCGCCGGCGAGGGAGTCCTCCGGCGCTCCGCCGTAAGCCCAGCCCCAGGTCCAGCGGCTGCCGCAGTCCGTCTCGCAGCCCAAGAACTGCGCCGGCTGCTCCCAGCCGTCCTTGCGGATCCGTCCGCGCTCGCGGTCGCCGGTCCAGAGCCCGGCGCCCCAGCGCTCCAGCATCGCCAGCTCCTTGTCGAACGCCGCGCCCGCGCAGCGGTCGAACAGCTCGTCTAAGCCCTCGGTCCACATGGCTTAGAAGGGCACGTCCTCGAGCTCGCGCGTCTTCGGCGCCGAAGTCCCTTCCTTCTTCTCGAGGAACTGGAGCTCCTCGACGATGACGACGGTCTTCGAGTGCTTCTTTCCGTCGTCCTTGCCGGTCCATTCCTCGAGGGAGAGCCTCCCCTCGACGTAGACTTGGTGGCCTTTCCGCAGATGCTGCTCGGCGGTGTCCGCGAGCTTGCGCCCCGTCTCCCGGTTGAAGGCCTTGAGCTCCACCCAGACCGGCACGTCCTCCCACTCGCCCGTCTGCGCGTTCTTCCTGCGGTTGTTCACCGCGAATCCGATGTTCGCGACCGTCCCCCCGTTCGCGAAGACGTGCGTCTCCGGATCGCGCGTCAGCCTGCCGATCAGCGTCACTTTGTTCACGTTCGCCATGTGTCCCCCAGCCCGCCGTTTGTGTTGACATCTCGGGCGGTCGTCGGAGCCCCACTGGGGCTCCTCCCCCCTACACACATGTACGAATGAGACGCGAAAAAGTTCCCTTTCTCGACGGAGGACTACTTCGATTCGTGGTTGTGTTCGAGCTTCGGCGGGGCCTCGTCGCCTTTGCGGACGAGCCTCCACGGGTGCTTCTTGAGGTCGGCGGTGAGCTCTTCCAAGTTGACGAGGATGGCGGGCAGGTGCACGAGAGATTGGTCGAGGTTCTGCAAGCTCCGCTCGAGGTTCGGACCCCGGCGGTCGAGGATGCCGTTCGAGCGCTCCGTGAGGCTCTTCGTCTGCTCCAAGGTCGCCTTCAAGGCCGTGCGGTCCTCTTCGACGAGCGCGCGGACGGAGACCAGCGTGTCGTCGAGATGGTTCACGACCTGCCGGGCGGCCTTCACCACCGCGATCGCCTCCTCCGCGGTGCCGTGCTCCTGAAAGCGGCGCACGACCTTCTGCGCCTCGCCGAGCACCTCGTTGGCCTTCGCCATGAGGTCGGTGTCGCGCGTCGTGGGCAAGATCTCGCCCTCCGCGAGCATGCCCGCCTCGGGCCGGTCGGGGGCGACGAGCTCGAGCGACTTGCCGCCGGCGAACCCGCGGTTGCGCACCGCGCAGATCGTGCCCCGCCGCAGCTGGATCTCGCTCTTGATCGCGAGCCGGACGACGAAGCGGAACTCGGGGACGTACACCACGGTCACCCGATCGACGACGCCCGCCTTGTACCCTTTGTAGACGACCTCGACGCCCTTGTCGATCCCCGAGATCTCCGGCAGGCGGATCTCCAGGTGATACGTCTCGGCGACGAACCGGGCCCGGTTGACCGCGACGAAAGCGGAGACGAAGACGAGCACCGCCCCGACGACGAACGCTCCGACCAGGGTATCGGTTTTGTCGAAATCCATCAGGCCTCCAGAAACTCCCGCAGGGCAGGATCCTCGGCTTTCTCGAGCGAGGCGCGGTCCGCGTAGTGCGTCGCCTTGCCGCGGTGCAGGAAGAGGAACCGGCGGCCCCAGGCGAGGTACGGCGAAAGCGCGGCGGTGCCGACGATGGCCGCGGCGGGAGTCTCATCGAGCGCGCGGCGGACGGTGGCGGTCGAGCGGGCGTCGAGCTCGTCTAAGGGCCCTTCCAGTACCATGAGCGCCGGATCGGCGAGGAAGGCGCGCGCGAGATGCGCGAGGCGCCGGCCCGCGATCGAGCAGAGCGCCGGGCGGCGGTCGGCCTCACGTATGGCGCCGAGCGACTCGAGGGCCTCGCGGGCGCGGCTGAGCGCGTCCCGGTACCCGAGGCGACCGTGATACAGCACCGGCAAGGCGACGTTCTGCGCGAGCGAAAGATTGCTGAGGAGTCCGCCTTCCTCCATCACGTAGCCGACGGGAGTGGAAGAGGAGGATGTCAGCTCCGCCGTCCCCGAGTCGGGACGGATGATGCCGGCCGCGAGCTTGAGCAGCGCCTTCTTGCCCGAGCCGGAAGGCCCGAATGCGACGAGACGGTCGCCGGCCTTCAGGACGAGATCCAGGCCGGCGAAGATCGTGCGCTCGCCGTCTTTAACCGTCGCCCCTCGAAGCTCGAGAACGCTCATGCGAGGTAGTACGCCGCCGCGAGCGCCGCGTCGGCCACGAACACGCCGGCCAAGGACGCCACCACCGCGCGCGTGACCGCCTGCGGCAGCTCCGTCGGCGAGCGCTTCACCCCCATTCCGAAGTAGCACGAGAAGAGCGCGATCGTCTGGCCGAAGAGAAAGGCCTTGAGGACGGTCATCCCGAAATCGCCCGGCATGAGCGCGGCGGCGACGCGGCCGCGAAGCAGCGGGAAGGAGATGTCTTTGACGATCACCGCGATGACCGAGCCGCCGAGCAGTCCGGTGACGTCGAACAAGACGATCGAGGCGAACATCGCGAGCACCATCCCGAGCACGCGCGGGAGGAGCACGAAAGCCACGGGATCGATGCGGTAGGCCGACAGCGCCTCGAGTTCGCCTCCCAGGCGCATCGTCCCGAGCTCGGTCGCCATCGCGGTGCCGGAACGTCCGATGAGGAGCACCGCGGCGATCAGCGGCCCCATCTCCCGTACGATGATGGTGACGAGCAGCTTGCCGATGAGATCGTCGGCCAGGCCGGCAAGGAGCGAGACGAACTGCAGGATGCCGACCGCGCCGATCATGACGCCCAAGGCGGCCAAGAGCGGCGCGGCCTGCAGGCCGCTGAAGCGAGCCTGCGTGAGCGTGATCTTGGCGCAAAGCCGGACGTTGTAGCCAACGGGAACGAGGAGGTGCCGGGCGAGGGAAAGCTCGAGGCGGGAAAGCGTGCCGACGTGCCGCAGGAACGCCCGTACGGAACGGCCGAGCCGCCGCAGTTGCCCACGCATCCCGCGGAGTCTAGCACTTTGCTAGACTCGCCCCGATGAGGCCCGCCAGGACCTTCGCGAGCGACAACAACGCCGGCGCGCACCCGGCCGTCCTGCGCGCCGTCGAGCGCGCCAACCGGGGGCACGTCGTCGGCTACGGCGACGATCCGTACACCGAACGGGCGAAGCGGACGTTCCGCAAGCACTTCGGCGACGCCGAGGTCTTCTTCGTGTTCAACGGGACCGCCGCCAACTGCCTCGGCCTGCAGGCGCTGACGCAGCCGCACCACGCGGTGCTCTGCTCGGACGCCGCGCACATCTACACCGACGAGTGCGGCGCCCCCGAGCGCTTCCTCGGCTGCAAGTTGATTCCGGTCCCCAACGACGCCGGCAAGCTCACGGTGGACGCGGTCGCGCGGCGCGTGCGCGGGCTCGGCGACCAGCATCACGTGCAGCCCAAGGTGCTCTCGATCACGCAGTCGACCGAGATGGGCACGGTCTATACCCCCGAGGAAGTCCGCGCGCTGGCTCGTTTCGCGCATTCCAAAGGCATGAAGCTCCACATGGACGGCGCCCGGATCGCGAACGCCGCCTCTCGCCTCGGACTGACGCTCAGGCAGGCGACCCGCGACCTCGGCGTCGACGTTCTCTCCTTCGGAGGCACGAAGAACGGCCTGCTCGGCGGCGAGGCGGTCGTATTCTTCGACCGCGCGGCCGCCCGCGATTTCAAATTTCTCCGCAAGCAGGGCATGCAGCTCGCCTCGAAGATGCGCTTCGTCGCCGCGCAGCTCGACGCGCTGCTGTCCGGCGGCCTCTGGAAGCGCAACGCCGCCCACGCCAACCGCATGGCGAAGCTCCTCGAGCGCGAGGCGACGGCCGCGGGCGTCGAGATCGTCTACCCGGTCCAGGCCAACGGCGTCTTCGCGCGCGTGCCCAAGCGGCTCATCCCGAAGCTGCAAGCCCGGTCCTTCTTCTACGTCTGGGACGAGGACGCCGGCATCGTCCGCTGGATGTGCTCCTTCGACACGACGCCCTCCGACATCCGGCGGTTCGTCGCGCGGCTCAAATGAACGTCCTCTACCTCTCGCCCAACTTCCCCCCGAACTACTGGTATTTCCCTGCGAACTTGAAGCGGGCGGGCGCCAACGTCGTCGGGATCGGATGGGAGGCGTACGACCGGCTGCGGCCCGAGCTCAAGCAGGCGCTCTCCGGCTACTGCCAAGTCGTCGACATGGGCGTCTACGACCACGTCTATCGCGCCGCCGCCTACCTCGCGAGCCAATGGGGCCGCTTCGACCGCGTCGCCGCGCAGGAAGAGCACTGGATCGATCTGGAGGCGGAGCTGCGCCGGGACTTCAACGTCCCCGGCCCCCGGCCCGAGGACATCCGCCACTTCCGGCAGAAGTCGCTGATGAAGGAGGTCTTCCGCAAGGCGGGCATCCCGGTCGCAAAAGGCCTCGTGCCGAAGGACCTCGAGGACGCGCTGTCCTTCGCTCGCGCGGCCGGATACCCGCTCATCGGCAAGCCCGACAAGGGCGTCGGCGCCTACGCCACCTACAAGGTGACGAGCGATTTCGAGATGCGCGAGTTCTGGCTGAAGAAGCCCGCGGGCGTCTCCTACATCCTCGAGGAGTTTCTGCCCGGCGTCATCCAGTCCTTCGACGGCCTGACCGGCAATGACGGCGAGCTCGTGTTCTTCACCGGCCACCAATTCTCGACGGACATCATGACCGCCGTCAACGACGACCGGCACCTCCACTACTGGTCGCTGCGCGAGCTGCCCGCCGACCTCGAGGAACTCGGCCGCCGGTCGATCGCGGCCTTCGGCTTTCGCGACCGGTTCTTCCACCTCGAGTTCATCCGCAACCCGCAAGGCAAGCTCACGGCCATGGAGGTCAACGCCCGCCCGCCCGGCGGCCTGACGACCGACATGTTCAACTTCGCCAACGACATCGACGTCTACCGCGAGTGGGCGAACGTCCTCGTGAACGGGAGGTTCGAGGCGAAATGGAGCCGCCCGTACCACGTCTCTTTCATCGGCCGCAAGGCCTCGAACCGCTACGCGCACTCGCACGAAGACGTGATTCGCGAGCACGGAACCAGCATCCTCATGAGCACGCCGATCGACTCCGTCTTCCGGCAGGCGATCGGCGATTTCGCCTATCTCGCGAGGGCCAGGAATATGGACCAGCTCCGGCCCGTGGTCGACTACATCCATGAGCTCTCTCGCTGACGTCGAGTACAAGAAGTGGTGGAGCCCGGCGCTCAGCCGGGACATGGAACTCAAGGTCTACGGCCACGCGGGCAAGCCCGTGCTCGTCTTCCCGTCGGGCGGCGGCCGGTTCTTCGAGTACGAGGATTTCGGCATGGTCGACGCTTGCCGCCCGTTTCTCGAGCAGGGCCGCGTGCAGCTTTTCACCGTCGACTCGGTGGACAAGGAGTCGTGGTTCAACAAGTCCCTCCCGCTTCCCGACCGCGCTCGCCGCCACGAAAGCTACGAGAAATACGTGATGAACGAGGCGGTGCCTTTCATCCGGGAGCGCAACCGGTCGACGTCCGCGATCCTGACGACCGGCTGCAGCGGCGGCGGCTACCACGCGGCGAACTTCCTCTTCAAGCATCCGGACGTCTTCGACGCGACGATCGCGCTTTCCGGGCTCTACGGGCCGCAGTTCGCGGTCGGCGACGGCTGGGACGACTCGCTCTACTACCACTTTCCCCTCTGCTACCTGCCGAACCTCGAGGACCCGCGGATCCTGGCGCTCCTGCGCCGGGCGAGGATCATCCTGTGCGTCGGCCAGGGCGACTGGGAGACCTGCCCCGACTACGACTGCATCGGCGACACGCACGCGATCAAGTCGGTCCTCGACGCGAAACTGATCCCGGCGTGGGTCGATTTCTGGGGCCACGACGTGAACCACGACTGGGTCTGGTGGCGCAAGCAGATGCCGTACTTCCTGTCGCATCTCGTCTAGCTTCCCGCCGCTAAATACTGGACTCGGACGTCCGTTTTTGGAAGTAATACTCTTGTGGGCGAAGACCCGCTGTTCCGGCTCGTGGTCGAGGCGGCTCCCAACGCCATGGTCATGGTCGACCGGGCCGGGAAGATCGTCCTCGTCAATTCGCAGACGGAGAAGCTCTTCGGCTGGAGCCGGGACGAATTGATCGGCCGCGAGCTCGAGATGCTCGTGCCGCCGCGCTTCCGAGCGGGGCATCCCAGCGCCCGCAGCGCGTTTTTTGGGTCCCCCTCCACGCGCTCGATGGGCGCCGGCCGGGACCTTTTCGGCCAGAAGAAGGACGGCACCGAGGTCCCGCTCGAGATCGGCCTCAACCCGATCGAGACGCCCGAAGGCAAGTTCGTGCTGGCCGCCATCATCGACATCAGCGAGCGCCTCAAGCGAAGCGCGCTGGAGGTCGAGAGCCGCCAGTACGCCGAGGCCAGCCGCCTCAAAAGCGAGTTCCTCGCCAACATGTCGCACGAGCTGCGCACGCCGCTCAACGCGGTCATCGGCTTCTCCGAACTTCTCTTCGACGGCAAGGCGGGAGCGGTCAACGACACGCAGAAAGAATTCTTGGGCGATATCCTTACGAGTTCGAAGCACCTGCTGCAGGTCATCAACGACGTGCTGGACCTCGCGAAGGTGGAGTCCGGCAAGATGACCTTCGCTCCCGAGCCGATCTCGCTCGGCAAAGTCGCCGGCGAAGTCAAGGACGTCCTCCGAAGCCTGGCCGAGAAGAAGCGCATCGAATGCGCGGTCGAGATCCCGCAGGAAATCGACGCCGTGGTGCTCGACCCCGGCCGGGTGAAGCAGGTCCTCTACAACTACCTCTCCAACGCCTTGAAGTTCACCGCCGACGGCGGACGGGTTTTCCTCCGCGCACTGCCTGAGGGCGGCGAGTTCGTGCGGCTCGAAGTGGCCGATACGGGCGTCGGCATCAAGCCGAAGGACCTCTCCCGCCTTTTCGTCGAGTTCCAGCAGCTAGACAACCCGTACACGAAGAGCCAGGGCGGCACCGGCCTGGGGCTCGCGCTCACCCAGCGCATCGTCGAGGCGCAGCGCGGCCGGGTCGGCGTGACCAGCGAGCTCGGCAAAGGCAGCGTCTTTTACGCCGTCCTGCCTCGCGACGCGAGCGAGGACTGATGGCCGGCGAACGCGTGCTCATCGTCGACGACAATCCCGCCAACCTCAAGCTCACGCGGGTCATCCTCTCCGGCGGAGGCTTCGACACCGACACCGCGGGCAACGCGGAGGAAGCGCAGGCCAAGATCGCCGCGCGGCGGCCGGACGCGATCCTCATGGACGTGCAGCTGCCGGGCATGGACGGACTCTCTCTGACGCGCCTTCTCAAGGCCGCCCCCGCGACCCGCGGCATCGTCGTCGTCGCGCTCACCGCGTACGCCATGAAGGGCGACGACGACCGGGCTCGCGAGGCCGGCTGCGACGGCTACATCGCCAAGCCGATCGACACGCGCGCGCTGCCGAAACAGCTCGCCGAGCTTCTGGGCCGGCCGCAAATCCTCATCCTCGAGGACGATCCGGCCTTCGGCAAGCTGCTGCGGATCGAGTTGTCCCGCTACGGCTTCCGCGCCCTACTCTTCAACGACGCCGCCGACGCTCAAGCGGCGATCGCGGGACGCCGGCCCGATCTCTTCATCCTCGACCGCCGCATCAAGCCGTCCACCGACGGCCTCGCTTTCTGCCACGGCTTAAAAGACGCGGCCGCGACGAAAGACGTGCCCGTCATCCTGCTCACCGGGTCGGAGTTGCCCGACGTCCGCGAGACGGAAAAGCAAGGCGGCCCCGATCTCTACCTCCTCAAGAGCCCCGACACGCTGGCCGCGCTCGAGAGCCACGTGCGCTCCCTACTCTCCAAGCGCGCGGCTTAGCTACTGCCCGTAGCGCTCCTTGTAGTTCTGCCGCAGCGCCTCCGCGTCCTTGGGCGTGAGTCCTTTCGTCCACACGTGCTCGTCTTGGGCCAGCACCGCCGCGACGCGCGCCTTCCACTTCTTCTCCGCCTCCGGGCTCTTGAGCCGGGCCGCGTCGACGACCGCGGGGAGGAACTTCTCGTAGAAGTGCTTCGAGACCTCGTACATCCCGTGCCAATGCGTGTAGTCGGGGCCCATCATGCTCGCGCCGTGGCGCGCCCGCCGCCCCTCGTGATGCCACAACTCGTAGTAGACCCACTGCACCGGGAACTCGAACGGCGCTTTCGGATTGAGCACGCCGTCCTGTAGGAGCTCGTCCATGATCTTCTTCGCCGGCACGCCGAACTTGTCGTTGTAGAGGTTCACCAGCGAGTCGTACTGCGAGTAGAAGTTCTTGACGAACGAAGCCTCGTGGCAGTTGGCGCACACCTGCTGCATGCGCTCTCGCCGGGATCGCCAGTCGAGCACCTTCGCCACTTTGCGCGAGACCTTCTTGGATGCCAGCGCATCTCCCTCGCGGACTTTCTCCGTCGTCTCGATCACGTCGCCCGGCTTCGGAAGAGCGCGCGACTCCGGATAGTCCTCCTTGAAGCCGTCCTCGAAAACCACGAGATTGATCTTCGTGCTGACCTGCGGGCGCAGCGTCCAGCTGATCCTCTCGCCCACGTCGTGGCTGTTGCCGGCGACCTTGCCGTCCGGAGACATGTGCCCGCCGATGTGGCAGGTCGCGCACGTCGGCGCGGCGGAGTAGTCCGCGCCCAGGATCCAGCCGCCGTCCCGATCCAGCGCCATCTTGTCCCGGTTCGCCTCGAAAGCGATGCCGTGCTTGGATTCCTTGTAGATCTCGATCTGCGGATGGTCCGGCCCCATGTGGCATTTGCCGCAATTGTCGGGGTTGCGAGCGACCTTCGCCTCGAAGGAGTGGCGCGAATGGCAGGCGTGACACGACCCGCGGGAGCCGTCCGGATTGATGCGCCCTATCCCGCTGTTCGGCCAGGTGTCGGGGTCGATCACGGGGGCGCCCTCGGGACCCGAGGTGAGGACCTTCCCGTTCGCGTCCTTCTTGTACTTCACGATCGAGCCGTGGCACTGAAGGCAGCCGTTGACCGCGTCGGCGTTGTTTCCCGGCATGCCGGCCGCCCGCTCCGCCAGCACGTTGTCGAGGCTCGCCAGGATCTCTCCCGCCAAAGCGTGATGGCTGCGCGAGAACTCGAGGTTTTCCTTGTCGTGGCACTTGGCGCAGTCCTTCGGAGTGACGAGGAGCTTGACCGTCTTGCCGTGGTGCTTCCAGGCCCCCGCCGCGCCCTCCTCCGCCTCGTGGCATGCCAGACACTCGATCCCGGAGGCGGCGTGCTTGGAACGTCTCCATTCCATCACCAGGGCCGACGACCGCCCGGCGTGGCAGGATACGCAGTCTTGAGCGGCCTCCGTGTCCGGTCCGGCCCAAGACGAGACGGCGAGCGCCGCGAGAAGGATGCTTTGGATCATAGTCCTCCGGAACGTCGAACTTCGCCGTCCATACGGCGTCGCAACGGGCCGGCCTCGCTCCGGCCGGGACGCACCCCTGGAAGGGAACGGCCATGGCGGGAGCCCCTGGGGAAATGCCAGAATGGAGGTCCCAGGAGACTTTCCATCACCTTCCAAGAACTCGAATTACATCCGCACCTGCTCAAAGCCGTAGAAGCCCTCGGCTACACCGAACCGACCCCGATCCAGGCCCAGGCAATCCCGATCGCCCTTTCCGGGCGCGACCTGCTCGGCGGCGCCCAGACCGGCAGCGGCAAGACCGCCGCCTTCGTCCTGCCGATCCTCAACCGCCTGCTGCAGAAGCCGTCGCACGGCATGAAGGCCCTCGTCCTCGTGCCGACCCGCGAGCTCGCCACCCAGGTCCTCGACACCGTGCAGGAGTGCGGACGCTTCACCAACATCAAGGCCGCCGCCGTCATCGGCGGCGTCGGCTACGGCGCCCAGCGCGAGTCGTTCCAGAAGGGCGTGCCGATCCAAGTCGCGACCCCCGGCCGCTTCCTCGACCACCTGCGCCACAACGCGATGCGCGTCGACGGGGTCGAGCAGCTCGTCTTAGACGAGGCCGACCGCATGCTCGACATGGGATTTATGCCCGACATCCGGCAGATTCTGGGCCGCATGCCTCGCGAGCGGCAGACCATGCTGTTTTCCGCCACGCTCGGCCCCGAGATCCAGCGCGTGGCCGCCTTCGCGCTCCGCGATCCATTGCGGGTCGAAATCGCCCGCCCGACGCTCGTCGCCGAGGGCATCAGCCAGGTCGTCTACCCGGTTCAGCAAACGCAGAAGTCCGAACTCCTCACCACCTGGCTTCGCGCGACGCAGATCCGCAGCGGCGTCATCTTCTGCCGAACGAAGCACGGCGCCGACCGCCTCGCCAAGCGTCTCAAGGGCCTCGGATTCTCCGTCGGCGTACTGCACGCGGACCGCACGCAGGGCCAGCGCACCAACACGATGGACGACTTCCGCGAGGGCAAGATCCAAATCCTCGTGGCGACCGACATCGCGGCGCGGGGCATCGACGTCCAGCAGATCTCGCACGTCATCAACTACGACGTGCCGCAGCACCCCGAGGACTACGTCCACCGCGTGGGCAGGACCGCGCGCGCCTACGGGGTCGGCGACGCGGTGACGCTGATGTCGCAAGAGGAGCAGTCCTACATCACCGCCATCGAGAAGTTCGTGGGCGTGGTGTTCCCGAGAGCGATGCTGCCGAATTTCCAATACACCGTCCCCCCGCAGCTCACGCCCCCGAAGCCGAAAACGTTCAAAGACATGAACTGGCGCCGCCTGCGCGGCCGCTTCCGCCGCTAACGGAGTCAATTTGGGGACAGTCCCCAAATTGACTCTGGGTCAGACGCGGCGGAAGGCGGCGGTGCGCTTCCAGAAGTCGATGCCGTCGGCGGCCCAGACTTTTAGGCAGCCGGCTACCGGGATCGCGAGGATCATGCCCGGCAGGCCGCCGAATTCGCCGCCCAGAATCAAAGCCACGATCGTCTCGACGGGGCCGAGGCCGACCTTATCGCCTACGATCTTCGGCGTGATCACGAAGCCCTCGAGCGCCTGCGCGACCCCGAATACCGCCAGCACCGCGAGCGCCCCGCCGAGCGAGGCGTCCACGGCGGCCATCACCAAGGAGGCGCCGAGGCCCAACGCCACGCCTAGATACGGCACGAAGTTCAGCAGGCCCGAGGCGATCCCGATCAGGATGCCGAAGCGGATGCCCGCGATCGTCAGGCCGATCGAATAGATTCCCGCCAAAATCAGAGCCACCGTCATCTGCCCGCGCAGGTAGCCCGAGAAGACGCGATCGGCCTCGTCGAGCCGCGCGACCGCTGCCCGCCGGTGCCTGGGCGGGACGACCGACAGGACCGACTCGCGAATCGCGGAGATATCGCGCAAGAAGTAGAAAAACACCACCGGGACCACGATCAGGCTCAAGAGTCCCGTCAGCGTGCCCGCCAGCGTCGAGAAGAACCGCGTCGCGAAAACCCCGGCGGGAGCGAGCGCCGCCACCGACACGCCCTGCAGCCAGTCGCGCAGCCGGGCCAAGAGCGCCTCCTTGTCGTTGGGCAGGCGAACGCCCCACGGCTGCAGAAACGCCGTCAGGCGGTCGTGAGCCGCCGCCGCGTAACGCGGGAAATCGCCGACGAACTCCCGCCCTTCCGAGATCAGGGTCGGGATGATGAGGGCGATCGCGACCGCGACCGCCGCGCCCACGGCCAATAGGATGAGCGAGACCGCAGTCGTCCGTCCGAGACCCTGTTCCTCCATCCAATCCGCGAGCGGGTCGAACGCGTAGGCCAATGCGAACCCGAGGAAGATCGGGAATAGAGTGTCGTAAAGCGCCCAGCCGAGCCATAACAGAGCCGCAGAAACGCCGAAGATCGCGATAGCGGGCCAACGCATGTGACGATCATACAGAATTGCGTGCGCGACGGAGTCAATTTGGGGACTGGCTGCATTCAACGTGCTAGTGCAACACTAGCCGGAAAACCTCCGCTGGCGTTTTAAAGCCCAGACATTTTCTGGGCAGGTGATTTAGCCAGTGCTCCGTCCGCTTGATCTGACTCTTCGGGACGAT
>JACRDR010000254.1 GCA_016212845.1 Elusimicrobiota bacterium | reverse complement strand
TGCTCCGCGCGCGCGCGAAGCCCGCGGAAGCCGCGCCGTCTGACGCCCCGGCGGCGACCTCTCATACGTTCGACGACGTGAACCGGATGGCGCTCGAGGACCGGGAACGGCATCCGGAGCATTGGGTGGACTACACTCCGGCCGAAGAACCGACTCCCTGGATCGTTCCGCGCTAGTTCAGGACGCCGAGGCGGACGAGCTCGAAGTAGCAGCGCGCGCACGCCTTCACGTCCACTAAGGCGTCGTGCGCGCCGTCGAAGGTCTCCTTGAAGAGCTTCTGGTGCAGCTCGACGAGCTTGGGCCACTTGAACCCGTAGGGCCCGGGCAGGGCGCAGTAGTTCGTCGCCGAGCGCATCGTGCACTTGCGGGGCTTCGTCTCGACGAGATTGGGATGACCGAGCCGGATCAGCTCCGCGCCGACGATCTTCTCGTCGAAATCGATGTTGTGCGCGATGAGCTCCTTGGCCTTCGCGAGATCCGCGAGCAACGCGTCGACCGCCTTCCGCAATTCGACGCCCTTCTCGAGCGCGAGCTCGGTCGTGATCCCGTGGATCTTCGACGCCTCCGCGGGGATCGTGAAGCCCTCGGGCTTGATGATGTACTCCGCCTGGCTGAGCTCCTTGCCGCCGTCGTCGGTCAAGAGCCACGCCAGCTGCACCAGCCTAGGCCAATTGCGCGTATCGGAAGCGGGCGCCTTGTAATTCTTGGGCACGCCGGTCGTCTCGGTGTCGAAGAAAAGCTTCATGGGATCGGATTGTCCAACATTTCCGGTACGCCCGACATGGGCCCAAAGGGCGTCAGCGCGGGTCGATCCAGGGCACGCCGACGAGCTCCCCGACGACTCGCGCCCGTTCGCACGCCTCCTCGGTCGGAAGCGCCCCGGGCCCGACGCCGTACGAGCCGACGCGCATGGACCACTGTTGTCCGCCGACGTACACGACGGCGCGGAGGTGCTTGGGGGTCCCTTCGACTTGCGCCCAGACCCGCTCGATCGACGTGAAGGGTTTCTCCTCGAGCACCTTGGCCCGCCCGCGTATCGCCCTCACGCGCCTCACCGCGCGCGCCCCGGGATCGACGACGGTCATGTCGTCCACGAGCCCGCACCAGACGCCGAAGCCGCCCGCCAGGGCGGCCGCGATGGTCATGCCGATCTTGAACTCGCGGCCCTCATTCTCGAGCCAGCTGCTGAAAAATCCCGCATAAACGCAGGCGACTCCGAGCGAGATCAGGATAACCGCGATCGTGATCCGTTCCGCCAACGTATCATCGTGAACCGTCAAGCTATCGTTCGCCACTCGGTATCAGGGAGAGCCGGACCTTTAGGAACGCATCCATACCCACAAGGATAACCCGCGTCCGGAGTTCCGTCCAGCGGAGAGTCCGCACGATAGGGCCTGCCTCCGCCTAACGGCACTCTCACGGCGAGGAATGGTAAAATGGGCGCATGATCCACCCGGCCGTCCTCGCCCTCCTTCTTTGCGCCCCCGCGCTCAACGCGCAAACCTTGGAAGAGGCCCAAGCCTCCGCCGGGCAGCTCCTCGCCCAGCGCCCCACCGCGCTCCAAAAGCACATCCGCTTCTTCGACAAGGACGGCAACGGCACGATCACGCGCGCCGAGACCACGCTCGGCCTTCGCGAGCTGGGGCTCGGACGCGCGAAAGCCGCCGGCACCGCGCTCGTCATCCACGTCTTCCTCGGCGCCAAGACCACCGGCGACCGGCTGAGCCTCGACATCAGCGTCGCGAACATCAAGCTCGGCAAGCACGGCAGCGACACCGGCGTCTACGACGCGGCCGGCGAGCTCGTCCCCGAGGCCTTCGAGCGGATGTTCGCCGAGTTCGACGTCAATAAATCCGGCTCGCTCAGCGCCCCGGAGCTGAAGGCGATGACCGCCGCGAACGCGAAGCTCCGCCCCGGCGACTCGGGAGCCTCCGACGCCGAGTTCGACCTGCTTCTCGAAGTCGCGGCCGACGCGCAGGATTCCGGCGGCAAAGCGATCTCCCGAGCGCGCCTCCGGCAGTTCTACGACGGCACGCTCCTCTACAACCTCGCCAAACCGCTGTCTTAGTCCGGGATCTCGGGATCGACGAGCTTCTCGTTCGGCACGATCTGGAGGTACTTCCCCCCGAAGGTAATTAGCCGGGAATCGCAACGAACTCCGGTCATTCCGTCGGGCTAAATCCGATTTTCCTTTTAGGCGAATCCTGAGCCGTGCCATGTTCGCTCATGGCCCCGAGCAGCGAATCCATCTTACGATCCTGCCCGTCCATCCTAGACTCCAAGCGCCGCAGGCGCCGGCCGAAACTCCTGCTTGATGACGCCCACTCGCGCAAGCGAATGAAGGCCTGAATAATCCGAACATTCATCTGGATGGCTTGTTCGCTTCTTAGAACGCTCGAAAGCATGGCCACTCCATATTCGGTGAATGCTAAGGGCAAGACAGTTGAGTGCTTCATAGACTCCATCCTGGGAACAAGCTGAATCAGTTTCTTTGTCTCGGTTTCAGTGAGGGAGAACATGAACCCCTCCGGAAAGCGAGTCATGTTTCTCCTGACTGATTGATTCAGAGCCTTAACTCGAACTCCGTAAAGAACGGCCAAATCGCGATCGAGCAGCACCTTACAGCCCCGAATTACGAAGATGCAGTCTTCGATGCGGGACGGCAAGACGGATAAACCCCCCATACCCATATATACGAATGAGAGGGTGATTTAGTTCCATCGCTCGTCGAGAGCCCCTCGAACCGGTCACAATCTGTGACCGGTTCCAGAGCAAGGGTCTTGGAGTCCTATTTCGCGGCGGGCTTTCTGGAAAGCCTCAATCCGGGATCTCGGGGTCGACGAGCTTGGCGTACTGCTCGATCGACTCCTGCCAGCCCAAGTAGCACATCTCGGTCGGAATCACCGACGGGATGCCTTCCTGAACGACCGAAACCTCGGTACCGCACAGCACCTTCTTGAAGGTCACCGTCACCTTCATCTCGCCGGGCAGATTCGGGTCGTCGAACTTGTCGGTGTAGACGAGCTTCTCGTTCGGCACGATCTCGAGGTACTTCCCGCCGAAGGAGTGCCCGTGGCCGGTCGTGAAATTCCGAAACGACATCTTGTGCCCGCCGCCCACCTTAAAATCGAAGGAGTGCACCGTGCAGATGAAGCCGTAGGGCGGCAGCCACTTCGCCAGCGCCTCGGGGTCCGAAAACGCCTTAAACGCGCGCGCCGGCGGCGCCTTCACCACGCGATGCATCCGTACGGTCCCGGTTTCGGCCATAGTCTCCCCCACAGTCCGGGGAGTCTACAAACTTGCCCATGACGATGGTTTGACGCTAAACTCCCACCCGATGACCGAACGCTCTCGATTCTTCCCCATCGCCTCCGCCGTCATCGCCGTCGTCGTCTTCGCCGGCTTCTCGGCCACGTTTTATCGAAGACCCCAAACTCTCGAGCCGCTTTCCTCCCTCCTCGTCTTCCACGGCGTCGCCTTTACCCTCTGGATCCTCGCCTTCGGAGTCCAGACCGCCCTGATTTCCCAAAACAAGGTCCGACTCCACATGCGCCTCGGCTGGGCCGCCGCCGCGCTCGCGGTCGTCATGACGATCCTCGGCTACGCCGCGAGCGTCGACTCGCTAAGGAAGGGCCGAGCCCCCATCCCCGGCCTCGACCCCAGAGCCTTCTTCGTCGTCCCCTTCACCGACATCGCCAACTTCTGGATCCTGGCCCTAGCCGGCATCCTCAAAAGAAAAGAACCCGCCGCCCACAAACGCCTCATGTACCTCGCGACGGTCGCCACGCTCGACGCCGCGATCGCCCGCATCCCGCTGAAGTTCATCACCGCCGGCGGCCCCCCGGCCTTCTTCGGGCTGACCGACCTCTTCATCTTCGCGCTGTGGATTTGGGACAAGAAGACCGAAGGCAGGATTCACCCCGCCTCGAGATGGGCCGGGTGGCTGATCATCGTGGGCCAGCCCGTGCGGCTGGCCATCAGCGGCACGCGCCCCTGGCTGGCCTTCGCGGACTTGTTCCTCTAGCGCACCACGGTCCGGCTGAGCTCGGTAGGCTTCCCGAACCACTCCACCTTCTCCTGCACCATCCGCCACTGAAAGGAGTAAGTCCCCGCCTTGGAGGGAGCGGTCACGGTCCAGCTGAACGTGTGCTCCGCGCCCGGCTCGACCTTCCCCGCCACGGGCACGCGTCCCTTCCGCCAAACCGCGTTGTCGGCGGGGCTCTGCGAGCCGAGCTTGTAGCTCTCCGTCCAGGCGGTCTTCCCGGTGTTGCGCACCTTCACCGAAACCGAAGCCCTCTCCCCCGCCTTCATCTCCGCGGGAGGCCCTTTCACGGAGACGATCACCGCCCCGTTCTTGCGCCCCAAAATAAAGTCCCGATACGCCTTAAACCCAGGCCGATCCGTCCAATCGGCCTTCAGCAGCGAGAAGCGATCGTCGTCTCCCCCCCAGATGCGGTAAACGAAGATCCTCTTCCAGTTCTTGGACGGCCGCGCGGCGAACGCCTGCACGAGCCGCGGCAGCTCGTCGCCGGGCGACTCGGTAAGCCACGTCTCTCTCCCGCCCGTCCCCTTGTCCGCCTTCCCCATGAACGCGTACATCTCCTCCTGCGTCCACCCCTTCTCCGGATAGTAATGCAGGGTCACGAAGTCCTGCGGCTTGAGGCTCTTCTCGATCAAGGGCCACGCCTCGTCGAACCAGATCGCCCTCTCCCAAAACTTCCACCACGGCCCGCCGCTGAAAACCGCGTCGGTCGCCTCCAGCGCCCCCAGCCTAGCCGAAGGGTTCGCCAAACCGCGGGCCTTGGCCGCCGCGTTGAACAGGGCGGCGTAGAGCTCCGGATCGCTGTAGGCATGCGAGTTCGACTTGAACGCCTTCCCGTCCTCGCTCAGGAAATAGGTGTCGTTCGGCTCGTTCCAGATCCCGAACGCGATGTCGTCGCCCAGCCACGCGTAGCGCTCGATCGTCCTCCGAACGAACTTGGACCACGCCTTCATATCCTTCGGCAGGCACGCCTGGCACGGCGCCGCCCACGCCGGCGGCCCCCCCAGCGACGCGAACACCTTAAGCCCCTTCTCATGGGCGTTCTTGATCATCTTGTCGGTGAAGGAGAAGTCGAAGTTCTCCGAAGACGCCGTAGGCGCATTATGCTGGACGACGTCCCAGGTGAGGTCGGTACGCACCCAGCCCACGCCCAGCTCCGAGAGCTTCGTCAGACCCGGGGTTTTCTTCTCGTCCTGAAAAAACTGGATCGCCGAAACCACGCCATATTCATCCTTAGGCGCGGCCAGCAGAGGAAGGGAAAGGACCTGCAGCAGGGCGAATATCATAAACCTCCGGCACGGGGCTCGCCGGGAACTCCGCCCACGCCGGAAGTATGCCCCCGGCCGGAGGCGATTTCAAGCCGGGCGTTCGCGGCCGGCTAGGCCGGGCGGCGCCTGGCGGCGGCTTGGAGCGCGCCGCGGACGACGCGCAAAAACTCCGTGCGCAAGAAAGGCTTGGCCAAGACGGCGGCGCCGAGGCGAAACAGCTCTTCCTTGAGCTCGTCGTTGAGGATGTCGCCGGTGACCAAAACGACCGCCGGCGGGACCGCCGAGGCGCGCGCCACTCTAGCGATGTCGGTGCCTTTGACCCGCCCCATCTCCACGTCGGCCACGACGAGATCGTACGCGTTCGCGGACAGCTTGCGCAGCGCGTCGGCCCCGTCGACCGCGGCGTCGACGATCAGGCCGTCGTCGGCGAGGATGCGGCGGATGAGGCGCAGGACGCCCTCCTCGTCGTCGGCCGCCAGCACCCGTTTGCCCGCGACGGGCGGGGGCAGGCCGAGCGGAGCCGCGGGCGCCTTCACGTCGTCCGGGCAGGGCGGCAAGGACAAGACGAAGCGCGCGCCGCCCTCCGCCGGCTCCTCGTGGACGAGCGTCCCCCCAAAGGATTCCGCGAGCTCGCGCGAGATCGACAGTCCGAGCCCGGTGCCCTTCCCGCCGCTCTTCGTCGTGAAAAACGGCTCGAAAAGCCGCTCGAGCACCGCCGGCGGGACGCCCGGTCCGGTGTCGGAAACCTCGACGACGCAGCGCTCCCCGCGGCGGCGGGTGCGGACGCGAACGGCCCGCGGGCCGGGGTGGCCATGGAGCACGTCGCGGGCGTTGAGCACGAGGTTGAGCACGATCTGCTCGAGCTTGTGGAACTCGGCGGCGACCTCGGGCTTGGCGGGGTCGAGCTCCAAGTCGAGCTCGATGCCGTCGGACTTCACGAAGCGGTACTCGCACAGGGCCAGCGTCGCCTCGGCCACGGCGTTGAGCGAGACGCGGTGGCGCTCCGGCTTGTCTTTTCGAACGAACGCCAGGAGGCCGTGGACCATCGAGGCGCAGCGCATCGTGGCGCTCTCGAGCGTGCGGAAATCGTCGCGGTCCTGAGGCCCGGCGGCCAGGTGCTTGAGCAGCTCGGCGAGGCCGATCACCTGCTGCAGCGGATTGTTCAGCTCGTGCACCACGCCCGCGAGCAGGGTCCCGGCCGCCGACATCTTCTCGGCGTGAATGAGCTGGGCGTGGACCCGCTTTTTCACCGTCTCGTCCTGGATCACGACGACCCACTCGGGCGCGCCGCCGTAGCCGCCGCTCTGGCCGGTCCAACTCACGCTCAAGTCGAGCCTCCGCCCGTCGCGGGTGAGGCCCGCCGCCTCGACTTGGCGGACCGAGCCCCGCGTCTCGACTTCGCGCACGAGCCGGGCGTAGGCGGGAGCCTCGAATAGGAACTCGAGCGAATGTCCGCGCGCCTCGCTCGGCTGATAGCCGAAGATCGCCTCGGCCCGGCGGTTCCACAAGGTGACGCGCATGTGCTGGTCCAAGCCGATGACCGCGTCCGGCGAGTTTTCCACCGCGGTGCGGTAGCGGTTCTCCGAGGCGAACAGGTCCTCGATTAAGCCGGAGTTCTCGAGCGCGAGTCCGACCGCGCCGCCGAAGATCGAGAGGCTGCGCAGCCGCTGCGCCGAGACCGGCGCCCCGTCGACCGCCATGACCGCGAGCATGCGCTCGCGCCCGAATATCGGAACGACGCAGTACGCGGCCGAGCGGTCTCCCGGCAGAAGCGGCTCGCCCGCCTGCGCGGCGCCGACGTTCACCGGCTGGCGGCCCTTCACCGCGCGCGCGAGCTCCTCCGAGGCCTCGAAGCCGACGCGGCGGCGGAAGACGAGCCCGTCGTCGATCGCGCTCGAGGGCCCGAACGCGCACTCGCCTTCGGCCTGCTGGCCCTTCTCGTCGATCCAATACAGGACGCCGCGCTCGAACCCGAGTCCTTTGCCCGCCGACTCGAGGCAGAGGCGGGCGATCTCCCGCCGGCCCAGCCGGCGCACGACGCCCTCGTTGATGCCGTGCAGGGCGGTCAGCTCGCGCACGCGGTGCTCGAGGTCGTCGGTGCGCTGCCGCAGGCTCTCGGCCATCTCGTTGAAGGCGTTGCCCAGCGCCGCGACCTCCCCGGGGCCCCGGGGGTCGACGCGCACGTCGAGCCGTCCCTCCGCGTACGCCTCCACCGCCGAGGCGAGCGTCGCGATCGGCCGCAAAAGCGCGCGCACCTGCCGGGTCACGACGAGAACGATCAAGCCAATCGTCGTGGCGGCGAGCAGCACGCTGAGCTGCCCGAGCCACCGGAGCCGGTCGAGGAACTCCGCGCGCCGCACGACGGTGCGGACCGACCAGCGCGTTCCGGGGATCGCGAGGCCGGCGGCCAGCACCCGGCCGTCGACCTCGCCGGCGCCGCGGGCGATCGGCGCGCCGTCGCGCAAAAGGAAGCTCCGGCCGGTCTCGCCGACCCGCAGCCGGGAGAGCTGCCCCAAGATCCGCCCCAGGCTCCAGCGGAAGGCGAGCGCGCCGCGCAGGCGCCCCGTCTCGTCGAAGAGCCCCTGCCGCGTCTCGATCGCCGGCGCGCCGCCGTGAGACTCCTGGAGCAGCCCCGAGGAGCGCTGCAGGCCGGGCCGCAAGTCCTTCACGGCGGCCGGGTCGGCCTTGCCTCCCGGAGTCTCGACGCGGCCGTCTAAGACGCGGCTGACGTCGCGGCCGGAGGCGTCGACGTAGCGCAGCTGGTCGTAGACGCCGGCGCGGCGGGAGAAGTCGAGGAGCATCCGGTCGACGTCGCGCCGGTACATCTCCGCCTCGTGCCCGAGGCCGAACTCGACGTTCTTATAGTGGTCGCGAAAGAGCGGCGACTGGGCGATCGTCGCCAGGTCGTTGACGCGCTGCTCGTCGAAGGCGCGGACCTCGGCCGCGGCGACTTCCGTCATGACCTGAACCTCGCGCTCCATTTCCCGCATGAGGAGCGTCCGGGCGATCGCGTAGGCCGAGACCGAGATCGCGACGCTGCCCAGGAGGAACGTCGGCAGGATCCAGGCGAGCAGGCGGCTCGAGAGCGAGGCCGTTCCCGGGGGCGGCATCCCGCCTAGGATAGACCCCGGGCCCGCCTCCCGCAAGGCCCGGGCGTCAGGCTTCGGTGTGGATGTCGGCGTCCGGGCGGATGCGCAGGGAAGGGGCGAAGATCGAGAGCGCCTCGCAGGGCGAGGCCCCGGTCGTGAACTTGTGGCGGGCGTTGGGCGGCAGGAAGAGGATGCCGCCCGCGCGGACCCGGTAGCGCCGTCCGTCGAGCTCGGCGGTCATCTTGCCGCTCAGGCAGTAGATGAATTCGCTCGTCTTGCGGTGGTGCACGCGGGGCAAATCGGTGCGGGGCGCCATGCGCTCGTAGACGACCGACACGTCTCCCAGCTCGCCGCCGACGAACAGCTCGCGCGTCAGCAGCTTGCCGAAGAAGCGCTTGGCGGCGACGCGCTCAAGGCGCGTGACCTTCAGTCTCTTTTTCATGGGGTTCCTTGACGGCCTCGAGGAAGTACGACATGCCGGAGGTCGCCGGCGTGAACGCGGTCCCGCGCCGCAGGCCGTAGGTCCGCAGGCGCTCGTAGGTCGGGAGCGCGAGGAAGCGCTCGTGGACGTAGCGGTCGAGGTCCTCCGAGACCCGGCGGCGCTCCTCGGGCTCGATCGCGGCGACGAGCTTCGCGAAGCGCTCGTCGATGCCCGCGTCCTTAGACAGCGAGAAGGGCGACTCGCTCGAAAGAAAGATGTTCCGGATGAAGAACGCGTGATACATCGGGTCGGGGCAGTCGTAGATCGCCAAATCGAACTGGGCCCGCTCGCCGGGGAAGTAGCGGTTGATGTCGGCGTCGGTGAACACCGTGAACTGGACGTCGATGCCGAGCTCGGCCCATTGCTTCGCGAGGATGCGCCCGGTCCGCTGGGCGTTGGCCTTGAGCAGCGCCTTGAGCTTCACGCCGCCGGGATAGCCCGCCTCCTTTAATAGGCGGCGGGCGCGCTTGGGATCGTAGGGGTAGGGCGGGACGGAAGCGTCGTGGCCGTCCTCGCGCGAGAGGCTCAGCGTCCCGATCGGCGTGCCGTTGCCGAACACGTCGAAGCGCACGAGCGTGTCGCGGTCGACCGCCAGATTCAGCGCCTCGCGCACGCGCGGGTCGGACAGCGGCTTGCGGTCCAGGTTGAAGGTGCCGGCGATCGTATAAAAGGAAGGCTTCTTGACGACGTAGGTGCCCGTGCCGCGCTGGACCTCGAGGGTGCGCGTGCCGGGCAGGCTGGTGAGCACGTCGACCTCGCCGGCGAGCAGCGCGTCGACCTGGCGCTCGGCGGGGATGAACTCGAGCGACAACACGTCCACCTTCGGGACGTCCGGCCGCCAGTAGTCGCGGTTCGCCTCGAGGACCAGGCGCCGGCCCTTCTCCCAGCGCGCGAACTTGAAGGGGCCGGTGCCGACCGGCCGCTCGGCGAAGCCGGCGTCGCCGGCGCCCCGGTAGTAGCCGGGCGGCACGACGTGCACCCACGCCGCGAGGCGGTTGAGCAAGAGTCCGTCCGGCCCGTGCGTGCGCACGTCGACGGTGTGTTCGTCGATCGCGTCGACGCCGGCCAGCGTCTTCACGAAGCCGTAGCCGACGAAGCGCGCGGCCGGGTCCACGTAGCGCTCGAGGCTGAATTTCACCGCCGCGGCGTCGAGCGGAGAGCCGTCGTGAAAGCGCACGCCGCGCCGCAGGTAGAAGCGCGTCGTCGTCTCGTCGCGCCGCTCCCAGCGCTCGGCGAGCGCCGGAAGGATGTCGCCGTCGGGGCCGAAGCGCACGAGCCCTTCCAGGAACTGCTGGAGGATCGCGTGCGTCTTTTCCGAGAAGACCTGGTAGGGGTTGAGGCTCGGCGGATCGGCGACGTCGTCGCAGACGCGCAGGACGACCGGCGGAGCGGCGAGCGCCGCGGCGGCCGCCAGGGCTAGCAGTGCCTGCATCGGCCCCTCAGCCCTGCGACGTGAAGAACCGCTCGAGCGACGCCACCCGCGAATGGATCGGCGGCACCTCGTCGGCGTCGATGCGCACGTCGATCACGGTCGGCTTGCCCGAGGCGAGCGCCTCCTCGAGCGCCGGTCCGATATCCTCGGGGCGCTCGACGATCCGGCCCTCCGCGCCCAGGCCGCGCGCGACCGCCGCCAGGTCCATCCGGCGGAACTCCGTGCCCATCGTGCGGCCCGCGTACTGCAATTGCTGGCCGTGATGCACCGCGTTGAACCGCGCGTCGTTGAGGACGATCCATACGACGCCGACAGCATAGCTCGCCGCGGTCGAGACTTCCATGCCGCTCATCGCGAAAGACCCGTCCCCGACGATCGCCACCACCGGCCGCCGGGGCTGGGCGAGCTTGCCGCCGATCGCCGCGGCGACGCCGAAGCCCATCGCGCCGAACTCCCCCCAGTTGTGGACGAAGGTCCGGCTCCCGGTCGCGTTGAGATAATGCAGCGCCCACAGCGTGTTGTTGCCGCTGTCGATGAATACCGCCGCGTCTTGCGGCAGGGCCAAGTCGAGCTCGCGCATGAGCCGCTGGGGCTTGATCGGCGAGGCCTCGGAGGCGGCCTTCTCCTCCTCGAGCACCGCGGGCACGCGGCGCTTGAGGGCGGCTAGGGCCGCGCCGCCGCCGCGCCGCGGATGCTCGGCGGCCAGCCGCTTGAGCTGAAACAGCAGCTCGCGCAAGGTCGCCTTCGCGTCGCCGACGAGCGCGGTCGTCACCGGGTAGTTGCGGCCGATGACCGTCGGGTCCACGTCCGCCTGCAGCAGCGCGTCTTTCGGCTGCAGGCGCTCGTCCCAGCCCTGCGTCGAGATCTCGTGCAGGGAGGAGCCGATCACGAACAAGACGTCGACTTCCCCCGAAAGCAGGTACGACTCCGACCACGGCGAGCTCGCCAGGCCGAAAACGCGCAAGGACAGCGGATGGTCCTCGGGGAAGGCGCCCTTGCCCTTCGGCGTGGTCGCCGTCGGGATTTGGAGGAGCTCGGCGAGCTCCTTGAGCTCGGCTCTCGCCTCGGACAAGTTCACGCCGTGGCCGGCAAGGATCGCGGGGCGCTCGGCCGCGAGCAGGCGTGCGGCGGCCTCCTTGACCGCCTCGCGGTCGAAGGCGCGCGCCTGCGGCCGGTACTGCGGCGGCCACTGGAGCGTCTCGGGCACGCTCACGCGCATCATGTCGGTCGGGATGTTCAAGTGCACCGGCCCGCGGCGCCCGGTGAGCGCCGCGCGCAGCATCTGGCGCAGCATCATCGAGACGTTCTTGGGGTGCGCCGCCATCGCCGAAAGCTTGGTCACGGGCCGCAGCATCTCGACGACGTCGCCGCGATCATAAGTCGAGTCCTGGAGCTGGCCCTTGCCGAAGGCGACCGCCGCGACCTGCGCCGAGAGCGCCAGCACGGGCAAGGAGTCCGCCTTCGCCGCCGCGATGCCGGTGAGCGCGTTGGTCGTCCCCGGCCCGGT
>JACRDR010000026.1 GCA_016212845.1 Elusimicrobiota bacterium | reverse complement strand
GGGCGATCTCGAGCTCCCGCGTCGCGGTTTCCCGTTCCGAGCGGGCTTCGGCGGTCTCGCGAGCCTGGCGCTGCAGCTGCTCCTGCGCGGCGGTGACCTGGGCTTCCAGCTCGGCGACTCTAGCCTTGAGCGGCGGGGCTTCGGACTCGGCTCGGCGGCGCGACTCCAGCAGGCGGACGACCTCGGCCTGCAGCCGCGCGACCTCCTGCGCCTGCAGCCCCTCGGGAAGCGAGGCCTGCATCGGCGCCTCGAGCTTCTTGCGAACCTGCTCGAGCAGCCCTTGGAACTCGAAGACGTTTTGGAGACCTGGAGCGTCGAGGCGGGACTTCAGTTTCGGGAGCGCCTCCTCGAGCAGTTTCTGCCACGGCCCGAGAACCTTTTTCTTCGCTTCGTCGAGATCCGCCTCGCGAACCTCGAGCCTCTTGGCCAGCGTCTGCAGGCGGGCGACTTCGGCGCGCAGGTCGGCGGCTTCGGCGCCCGCCGGAGGCATGCCGAGGAGCGCTTCGCGCAGCGCGAGCACGAACGCGCTCAGCCCGCCCGGGTCGCTGCCCTGCGCGGCCGCGTCCTTCTTCTCTACGGGTTCCTGGCTCATCTCCGGCCGATACTATAAGGAGGGATGCCGAATCCCGCAATGTCCCGGTTGTTACGCGGGATTTTTCCTATAATCCGCCGGATGTCGAAGAAGACCCCCAAGCGAAAAGACCTCTGCGTCGGCGATTTCCGCTTCTCCGCGAAGGCGAAGAAGTACATCGCCGAGATCATCAAGACCAACCGCGTCTCCTACGGGCCCTTCTCCCGAAGATTCGAGCAGGCCTTCGCGAAGGCGCACGACAGCCGCTTCGCGATGTTCTGCAATTCCGGCACGAGCGCCCTGCACGTCGCGCTCGCCGCGCTCAAGGAGCGCCACGGCTGGGCCGACGGCGACGAAGTCCTCGTTCCCGCGGTTACGTTCGTCGCGACCTCCAACATCGTCTTCCACAACAAGATGCAGCCGGTCTTCGTCGACGTCGATCCGCTGACGTACAACATCGATCCCGCGAAGATCGAGGCGAAGATCACGTCCAAGACTCGCGCGATCATCCCCGTTCACCTGCTCGGGCTCCCGTGCGACATGGACCCGATCCTGGCGATCGCCAAGAAGCACGGGCTAAAGATCGTCGAAGACTCCTGCGAGACCGTCTTCGCGAAGTACAAGGGCAAGACGGTCGGCTCCTTCGGCGACTTCGGCTGCTTTTCGACCTACATCGCCCACTACATCGTGACCGGCGTGGGCGGCTTCGCCACGACGAGCGACCCGGAGCTCGCGGTCATCTGCCGCAGCCTCTTCAACCACGGCCGCGATTCGATCTACATCCAGATCGACGACGACAAGAACGCGACCGGCGCCAAGCTCCACGAGATCGCCGCCAAGCGGTTCAGCTTCGTCTCGATGGGCCACAGCTTCCGCTGCACCGAGTTCGAGGCCGCGATCGGCCTCGCCCAACTCGAGGAGAAGGACGCGATCATCAAGGCGCGAAAGGGCAACGCGGCGAGGCTCACCAAGGGCTTGGCGGATCTCTCCGACGTGCTGCAGCCGCCGACGGTGCCCTCCGACCGCGAGCACATGTTCATGATGTACCCGATCGTGCTCCGCGACCGCCCGAAGGTGGAGCTCGTGAACTTCCTCGAGGACCGCGGCATCGAGACGCGCGACCTCATGCCGCTCATCAATCAGCCGATCTACCGGAAGCTCTTCGGCAACCTGGACGCCAAGTACCCGGTCGCGGCCTGGATAAACAAGGGCGCCTTCTACATCGGCTGCCACCAGTACTACACGCCGCAGGACCTGCAATACGTCGTGGATACGATCCACGAGTTCTTCGGCCGGTGAAAGTCGTCGCCGTCAAAGGCCTCTCCAACCGCGAGTTCCTCGAGCGCCACGCCGCCCCCGGCCGCGTCGGCCTGGCCTGCGGCACCTCCTGGGTGGACCAGCGCATCCGCCGCACCCTCCGGCATCTGACGCCCGACGGCCAGTGGTGCGACTGGTCGCACGCGATGCTCTTCGAAGGCCGCCGCGCCGACGGCCAGCACTGGGTCTTCGAGGCGGACATCGAGTTTTCGCGGGGCTTCGTTCAAAGCGGCGTGCAGGAGAACCGCGCCGAGAAGTTCTGGGACCAGAAAAAATATTCGAGCCTCGCGATCCTCGACTTCGGATTGTCGGAGGGCCAGGCGAAGCTCGTCCTGGGACGCGCGCTGGACATGACCGCCAACCGCGTCGCCTACTCCTACCGCGGGATCTTGGCGACCTGGATGGCGGTGCACCGGAAGACGCTGAGCCGCCAGAGCCGCCTGCAGAACCTCAAGGACACGTTCTGCTCGTCCTTCGTTCAGCGCGCCTACAAGGACGTCGGCGTGACCTTCTCGCCCGGCGTCGAGGAAGCGCACACCACCCCGCAGCACATCGCCGCGACCGCGGTGCCGCACACCCGGTATATCCTGGGCCGATAGCGTATTGTCAGCGCCGGAAAGGCCTGTTACGCTTAGTCCGTGGCGAAGAAGATCCTGGTCGTCGACGACGACGCGGAACTCGTCGAATTCGTCGTCGACGTTCTTAAGAAGGCGGGCTACGCCACGTATGCGGCGTATCAAGGTCAGGAAGGGTTGGACGTGGCCAGGAAGGAGCGTCCCGACCTCGTCCTCCTCGACCTCGCGATGCCGGTGATGCACGGCTTCCAGGTTTGCCGGGAACTCCGGTCGGACGAGAACCTCAAGAACGTTCGCATTATTACCCTCTCGGGAAAAAGCTACGCGGTCGACCTGAAAACCGCGAAGGCCGAGGGCGCGGACCACACGCTCGTGAAGCCGGTGAGCGGCCCGCAGTTGCTCGACATCGTGGAGAGGGTGCTATGTCAGAACGAATCATGAACCGGCGGGGCTATACGATTCTCGAGATGATGGCGGTGGTCGCGATCATCGGCATCCTCTCCGCGATCGCCGGGATGAAATACGCCTCGCTTCTGCGGAAGGCGAACGAGGGCGGCGTGATCGGCCAGCTCGGCAGCTTGCGCTCGGCCATCAGCATCTACTACGCGGACATGGAAGGCCAGTATCCCGGCGCGCTCGCGTCGTTGACGCAGAACCCGAAGCTGATCTCGTCGCTCGCGGCGATCGCTCCGCCGCCGTTCCATCAGTCCAGCGCCGTGATCCACAACGGGAGCGTCGCGAACGACACCGGGGGCTGGATGTACGACGATACCGGGGGAACGACCTTCGGCACCGTTTGGGTGAACTGCACTCACACGGACAGCAAGGGGACAGCCTGGAACGCCTACTGACGGATGTTTAGGACGGCGGCTTCGTAGACGGTGATGTCTTCGTTGATGTGGCCGTCGTCGCCGATGATGCAGTTGGAGAGGTGGACGTTGCGGGCGACGTACACGTTCTTGTACAGGATGCAGTTCTTCAGCACGGCCTTCGGGCTGATTCGCGCACGCTCCCCGACGACCGTGTAGGGGCCGAGCTCGGCGCCCGCTTCGATGTGGCTGCCCTTGCCGATGACGCACGGCGGTCGCAGCACCGCGGCGGGGTGGATCTTGCACGCGTCGTCGATCCAAACGCCCTTGCGCACCTGCTTGCCGGGGATGTTGATGCCGACGTGGCCGTCGAGGCTGTCGACTTGCGCGCGGCGGTACTCGGGCAGGTTGCCGACGTCGCACCAATAGCCCTTCCACTCCCACGCGTAGATCGGCTTCTTCATCTTGAGCAGCTTCGGCCACAGCTCCTTGCCGAAGTCGTAGATCGTGCCCGAGGGGATGTATTTGAAGACTTCGGGCTCGAAGAGATAGATGCCGGTGTTCACCTTGTTGGAGAACACGTCGCCCCAGGAGGGCTTTTCCATGAAGCCGGTAATGCGGCCGCCTTCCTTGGCCAGCGTGACGCCGTAGTCGAAGCGCGAGTCGACGGCTTTGACCACCATCGTCGCGATGGACTTTTTCCGGCGGTGGAACTCGTAGAGCGCGGTGATGTCGACGTCGCTCAAGCCGTCGCCCGACATGACGATGAACGGGCCCTTCTCGAGATGGGACTGGACCTTCTTGATCGCCCCGGCGGTGCCCATGAGCTTCGGCTCGAGCGAATACTTGATGTCGAGAGCCCACTGGGCTCCGTTTCCGCAGTAGCCCATCAACTGTTCGGGCTTGGAGTGAAGATTCATCACGACTTCGTGGATGTCGTGGCGAACGAGGTTGTCGAGCACGTGGTGCACGACGGGCCTATTTACGATCGGCACCATCGGCTTCGGCAGCTCGTAGGTGAGCGGACGCAGCCGCGTCCCCGCCCCGGCGGCGAGGATCATGGCCTTCAGGGGTGGGACGGGCTTCAGTGTCCGTGCACCCATTTTTGGGCCAGGGCGAGGAGCTCTTGCGTGCGCTTCGGGGAGTCGCTCTCGGCGTAGGTGCGCATGAGCGGCTCGGTGCCCGACGGGCGCATGAGCAGCCAGTGGTCGCCCTCGAGGATGATTTTCAGGCCGTCGAAGTCGAGCAGCTTCTGGATCGGGGAGCCGAGGATCTTCTTCGGCAGGCGCTTGATGAGCCGCTGCGTGAAGAGGGCCTTGTCGGCGATCGGCTTATGGATGTGGAAGTCGACGCGGGTGAAGGCGGACTTGCCGTACTTCTTCTCGATCTCCTCCCACAGCTGGCCGGGCGTCTTGTTGAGCTTCGTGCACATCTCGAGGAAGAGCAGGCCGGTCAGGACGCCGTCGCGCTCCGGGCCGCCTCCCTTCCACGCGTAGCCGCCCGACTCCTCGCCGCCGAGGGCGGCCTTACCGAGGGCGATCTGCTCGCCGACGTGCTTGAAGCCGACCGGGAGTTCTTCGAACTCGAGGCCGTGCGCCTTCGCGATGCGGCCGGAGAGATAGCCCATCGACACGGACTGGACGATCTTCCCTTTGATGCCCCGCTGGGTGATGAGGTATTCGAGCAGGATCGGGAACACCTGGCAGGGATTGAGGTAGCGGCCTTTTTCGTCGACGATGCCGACGCGGTCGGCGTCGCCGTCGAGCGCCACGCCGATCATCGCCTTCTCGGCGACCACGCGCGCGGAAAGCTCCTTGAGGTTCTTGTCGATCGGCTCGGGGTTGAGGCCTCCGAACAGGGGGTCGCGCCGGTTGTGGATCGTGAGGAGCTTCTTCGAGGGCACGAGCTCCTCGATCAGTCCGACGCCGCAGCCGTAGAGATAGTCGACGACGACGGGCTTCTTCAGCTTGGCGGCGATGGCCTTGGTGTTGATCCGCGTCTTGATGTAGTCGAGATACGCCTTCCGGTAGGACTTCCGGACGACCTCGCCGTTGCGGACCGGGTTCACCTTGTCGATGAAGGTCTCGACGGCCTTGGTGACCGTCTCGGGCGCCGCGCGGCCCTCGAGCTTGATCTTCACGCCGTTGTAGGACGGCGGGTTGTGGGAGGCGGTGACCATCACGCCGTGCGCTTTCTCCTTCGCGGTCAGGAAGCTCACCGCGGGGGTGGGGAGCGGCTCGGCGAAGAGGACGGGCTTGAGATCGTTGCCCTGGAGGATGCGGGCGACCTCGTGAGCAAAGGCGTCGGACATGAAGCGCTGGTCGTAGCCCACGATGACGCCGCCGTTGCCGCGCTGCTTGGGCGGAAGGGCCTTGAGGTACTCGGAGATCGCTTGCGCCACGCGGCGCACGTTGTCGAAGGTGAAGTCGCGCGCCATGACGCCGCGCCACCCGTCGGTCCCGAACTTGATGTCGGGTACTTTCGCTTCTTCCGCCGCCGCCTTCGCCGCTCGTGCCACAGGTTCCTCCCTAAAGCTGACTGAATCCCGCCAAAACCGAGTCGTCGCCGAGCGCGCGTCCGGGCCCGAGCGTCGTGTGGGGGCCGAGGCGGCAGCGATGGCCGACGATGCAGTGCTTGAGCTGCGCGCCCTCGCCGATCTTCGTGCCGTCGAGGACCACGCAGTCCTCGAGCAGCGCGCCCTGGCCGATCGTGCAGTCCTCGCCGACCGAGACGGAGCCGCCGAGGCGCGCGAACGCGCCGAGGGTCGAGCCGGAGCCCAAAACGACGGTGCCGGGGCCCTCGTGATGCACGTCGCGGCCGACGGAGGCGTTCTTGCCGAGCCAGAGCGAGCCCTTCTTCTTCATGCCCGCGGGTTTAAACGGCGCGCGGCCGCCCAGGATGTCGAGATGGACCTGTAGGTACTTCTCCACGGTGCCGATGTCCACCCAGTAGCCGGGCGTCACGAAACCGAAGAGACGGAGGCCCTTCTGCAGAAGGGTGGGGAAGAGCCCGCGTTCGAGCGAATACGGCACGCCGGGGGGGATCAGATCGACGACGCTCGGCTCGAAGAGGTAGCCGCCCGCGTTGACCGTGTTGCAGGTGATCTCGTCCCAGGAGGGCTTCTCGAGGAAGCGCTTCACCGAGCCGTCGTCGTTGGTCTCGACGAGGCCGTAGAGCGTCGGGTCCTTCACGCGGGTCAGCGCGATGGTGGCGTCCGCGCGGGCCTTCTTGTGCGTCTTCACGAACGCGCCGATGTCGAGCGTGTTCAGGATGTCGCCGTTGAGGACGAGCGTCGTGCCGGCGAGGTGGCCTTCCGCGTTTTTCACCGCGCCGCCGGTGCCGAGCGGCGTCGTCTCGTGGACGAAGCGAACCCGCATGCCGTCCTTGCGGCGCTCGCCGATCGCCTTTTTGAAGGCGTCAGAGCGGTACGAAGTGCAGAGCGTGACGTCCATCACGCCGTGGCGGCGGAGGATCTCGAGCTGGTACTCGAGGAACGGGCGGTTGAGGACGGGGAGGAGCGGCTTCGGCGTCTCGAGCGTGAAGGGGCGCAGGCGCGTGCCTTGGCCGCCGATGAGGAGGAGGGCTCTCACCGGCCCGCTTTCTCCTTCGCCGCGCGCTCGAGGTCGGCGCGCACCATCATGTCCACGAGTCCCTGGAAGGAGACCTTCGGCGTCCACTTGAGCGCCTTCTTCGCGCGCGCGCAGTCGCCGAGCAGCACCGGTACGTCGGCGGGACGGATGAGCTTCGGGTCCTGCCGCACGTACTTCTTCCAATCGAGGTCCGCGGCCGCGAATGCGGCCTGGACCCACTTGCGGACCGTGTAGGTCTCGCCGGTGGAGATGACGAAATTGTCGGGCTTGGACTGCTGGAGCATCCGCCACATCGCGTCGACGTAGTCTCCGGCAAAGCCCCAGTCGCGCTTGGCGTGCAGGTCGCCCAAGTCGAGCCGCGGCTGGTGTCCGTGCTTGATGCGGGCGACCGCGTTGGTGACCTTGCGGGTGACGTACTCGAGGCCGCGGCGGGGCGACTCGTGGTTGAAGAGGATGCCGCTGACCGCGAAGAGGTCGTATGATTCGCGATAGTTGATCGTGATGTAGTGCGCGTAAACCTTGGCCACCGCGTACGGGCTGCGGGGATGGAAGGGGGTCGTCTCGCTCTGCGGCGCGGGCGCCGAGCCGAACATTTCCGACGAGGACGCCTGGTAGAACTTGGTGTCGGGCTTGTGGCGGCGGATCGCCTCGAGCACGCGGGTGGTGCCAAGGGCGGTGACTTCGCCGGTCAGAATCGGCTGTCCCCAGGAAGCCGCCACGAAGGACTGGGCGGCGAGGTTGTAGACCTCGTCGGGCTTGGCGGTCCGGATCAGGTCGTCGATCGAGCCCTGGTCGAGAAGATCGGCCTGCGTCATCTCGATTTTGCCCAGGAGATGCCGGATCCGCTCGAAGGCGTCGTGGCTGGTCCGGCGCGCGACGCCGTAGACCTTATACCCCTTTTCGAGCAAAAGCTCGGCCAGGTACGAGCCGTCCTGCCCGGTGATTCCGGTGATGACCGCCTTTCGCATTTTGCTTGTGCATACTAGCAAAAAGTAGGATGGTGCGATGCCGGCCGGAAGCCGCGGGAACCCCTTGGAGCACCTGCCCGAGTTCGAGGAGGTGGGCCCGCGTCCGAAGCGGTGGCCGGCGGTCGTCGCCGTCTTGGGGCTGTTCGGGCTCTTGGCCTTCCAAGGCTGGATCCTCGGCGTCTGGATCGGCGGCGAGGACCGGCCGCCGAGCTGGGACCAGGCGATCCACCTGGAGATCGCCCACGACTATGCCGTCTCGATCTCCAAGGGCGACTGGGGAGGCGTGCTCCGGCTGGGGCCGAAGCCCGGCATGCCGCCGTTTCCGCCCGCCTACGAGCTGACCCTGCTGCCGTGGCTGGGCCGTCCCGACGCGGCGATGGCGACGCTCTGGGCGAATTTCGGCTGGTTGTCGTTCTTGATCCTGGTCGTGTTCGCGCTCGGCTGGCTCTACGCCGGGCCGTTCGAGGCGCTCGCCGCGTGCGTCCTCCTTTCGTGCGCGCCGCAGACGCAGTGGCTCGTCCGCAATCATCTTTCGGACCTGGCGCTGGCCGCCTGGGTCGCGTCGGCTTATCTCGCGGTCGCGTGGTCGGCCGGATTCCTCCGCTGGAAAGGCTCGCTCCTGGCGGGCCTCGCGGTCGGCGGCGCCCTCCTGACGAAGTGGAGCGCCTGGACGTACTTCCTTCCTCTCGGGCTCCTTCTCCTGAGGGCGACGGGCAATCAGCTTACGCGCTGGCGCGCGCTTTCGGCGCTCGGCGTCGCCGTCGCGCTGTGCGTTCCGTGGTACGCCGCTCAGGCGCCGGTCCTCCTGCCCCGGCTCGTCGACGCGACCGCCGACCAGGCGGTGCCGGTCTGGCACGGCTGGGCGATCTTCTCGTACCTGCGGATCCTCCTCGGGGGGCTCGACACGCCGTTCTGGGCGCTTGCGCTGGTCTCGGCGGTCGTGCCGCGCCTCAAGCGCGCGCGCGAGGACAACTGGCTCGTCGTCGGCTGGTTCGCGGCGGCGTTCGTCTTCTGGACGATCGTACCCAATCGCCAGATGCGCTTCCTCTATCCCGCGATCGCGCCGCTGGCGCTTTTTGTGCCCGGCGTCTTTCCGAAATCGTCGGTCGCGCTTTGCCTTTGGATGCTCGCGAGCGCGGCGAACTTCACCTTGGCGAAGGTGGAGGCGTTCTCTTTCGGGCCCGGCCTGCTGTTTTTCACGCAGGATCCTCCGAAGAAGCAGGACTGGAAGCTGGGAGAGATCCTCAGAGCCGCCGACGAGCTGCGCGACCGGGAGCTGCCCTTTTCCAACATGGCTGTGCTCGCCAACGACGAGCGCTTCAACGGCGCGTCCTTCAACTGGGAGCGTAAGCGCATCGGGACGCTCGACATCGCGATCCGCGGCATCAACAGCCGCTACTGCGAGCTCGCCGAGTTCGTGATCGTCAAGGGCGGACGGCTCGGTCCGGCTTCCGTCGTCAATCAATTGCCCGAGGTCCGCGAGTACATGCTGCGCGACGGCTCGTGGTTCCTCGACGGGTACGCGGCGGAGCGGCGCTTCGGCCTCGCCGACGGCACGGAGGCGACGCTGTATCGCCGCAAGCGTCGGGCCTCTCCGCCTTGGAAGCAGCCCGCCCTGAAGATCGCCTCGCTGGAAACGCCGCAGTTTACGGCGAAAGAGCTCGCCTTGAAGTTCGGCAAGTGGGACCCCGCCGCGGGCGTCTACGACTTCGCCGAGCTTTCGGCGGCGCTGCTCGTCGTCCGCGGCCTCGAGATCGAGAACGTGAAGGCGCGGCTCGAGGGCGTCGATCTCGTGCCGCTGAAGGGGCCCGACGGTCTCGCCGACGTGCGCCTGCTCCGGCTCCGAAAGCTGACGCTGCAGTCGGCGCGCGTGAAGGCCGAATCGCTCGCGGCGTTCGCGGGCAAGAGAGCGAAGCTGGGAGAGCCTTCCGCCCGTCTCGAGGACACCGTCGCGGTGTCCGGGCGCTTGAAGGGAAAGCTCCCCGTCTCGGCG
>JACRDR010000258.1 GCA_016212845.1 Elusimicrobiota bacterium | reverse complement strand
GGCGGGCGCGGCCTGCTGGCAGTGGCGGCTCCCCTTGGCGGCGATCGCCGCCGCGAGCCTCACGGCGTGCGCGGGCGGCACGGTGGCGGTGGGCGTGATGGCGGGCGCCGGAAACGATTCATGGAGAACACGATGAAGAACCTCTCGAAATTCGCCGGGGCGGCGTTCGCCCTGATCCTGCCGGCCGTCGCGCTCGCGGCGCCCGGAAAGGTCACGCTGAAGATGGACCCCTCGGTCACGGGCGGCAAGTCCGGACGCGAGATCATCCAGTTCGGCCGGAGCGTCGTCGTCGGTCCGGGCGAAACCGCCCGCACCGTCGTCGTGATCGGCGGCGGCGTGGACGTGCAGGGCGACGTCGACGACGACGTCGTCGCCATCGGCGGCAACGTCCTCGTCTCCGGCCGGGTGGCCGGCGACGCGGTGGCGATCGGCGGCAAGCTCGTCTTAGGCGAGAACGCGTCGGTCGGCGGCGACGCGGTGGCGGTCGGCGGGGCGCTCGAGCAGCACCCGTCGGCGAAGGTCGGCGGCTCGCGCAACTCCGTGAGCGTCCCGCTGCCCGAGCTCGCGGGACTCAAGCATTGGCTCCGGTCGGGGCCGCTCATGGGCCGTCCGATCGCGCCGTCGTCGATGTGGAGCTGGGCGCTGCGGGCCGCGCTCATCGCGTTGTACCTCTTCATCGCCGCGGCGTTTCCCGCCGCGCTCGACAAGTGCGCCGCGACCTTGAGCGAACGTCCCGCGACGGCGCTCGGAGTCGGCGCGCTCTCGATCGCGATGGCCGGGCCGCTGCTTCTGCTGCTCACGATCTCGGTGATCGGCCTCGCGGCGGTGCCGCTCGTTTTCTGCGGCGCGGGGATCGCCTTGTTCGTCGGCACGGCGGGGGTCTATCGCGTCGTCGGAGCGAAGCTCTGGGGCGGGCGGCTCGCCTCGCCCGAGGGGCGGCTCGCCGCCGTCGCAGGGGCCGCCGTCTTGTTCACGCTCCTCTACATGCTGCCCGGGGCGGGTTTCGTCGCTTGGGGCGGCGTGGTGCTCTTCGCCTTCGGCGCCGCGATCCTGACGTTCGTCGACCAGTTCCGCCGGGAGTCCGCGCCGGTCGCGGCAGGGGAGCCCGCTTCCGCGGCCGCGGCGCTTCCCGCGCCGGCTCCAGCGTCGGCGCAGCCGTCGCACCCGGCCGATTGGGCGTCGCTGCCCCGCGCGTCCTTCATGGACCGGCTCGGCGCGTTCGTCATCGACGTGTTCGCCTTCGGGGTCATCGTCGGGATCCTGCCGTTGATCCACGTCGGGCTCGTGGCCTGGGCCGCGTACCAGATCGGCTTGTGGACCTGGAAGGGCACGACGCTCGGCGGCATCGTCTGCGGCATCAAGGGCGTGCGCCTCGACGGCGCGCCCTTCGATCTGCGGGTGGCCGCGGTGCGCCATCTCGCGAGCTATCTGTCGATGGCGGCGGGCCTCCTGGGCTTCGTTTGGGCCGCGTGGGATCGCGAGCAGCAGACCTGGCACGACAAGATCGCCGGCACGATCGTCGTGCGCGTGCCGAAGGGCGAGTCGCTGCTTTAAGCCGGCCAAAGTTCAAATCCGGCGGCCGAAAAATGCCGGTCGAACGTGAACGCTTGGCGGGCCTTCGCCTTGCGCATCAGCGCGAAGGAAACGCAGTCGGTGAAGCTCACGCCTTGATCGGCGAGCTTCTCGAGCAAGCCGACCGCCTCGGTTTCTTCCTTCTCGCCCGGGCGCACGATCTCGAGAACGTGCGAGCCGAGGATGCGGCGGCCCGTTTCCGCGGCGAACGCAGGCCCGGCTCGCCGCGCCAATAGGGTCAGCAGTTCATCAAGGACGAAGTTGCTGGTGAGACATCGAAGGCGGCGCCGATCGAGTTCCTTCCATCCCTCCACGGCCCGCGCGTGATGCTGATCGTGCTGAAGGTAGCGTGCCAGAAAGGGGCCCGTATCGATGAAGATCATTCGCCGTAAAGGTGTCGGTCGTGTTCGGCGGAGAGATTCGCCGGTACCTTTCCGGTGAAGATTCTAGAGTCGGCAATCAGCGGGTCCTTCTCGCCCGCAGACGTCAGCGATTTCACGAGCGCTTCCCGCAAATAGGCGCCCAATGAAATTCCGCGCGCATCCGCCGCGCGCTCGACGCGCCGCTTCAAGTCCAAAGGCAGCATAATCGTCGTTCTATGCATATGTATGCATAATAACAGAGCCATAATAGAACGTCAACCCCCGATGCCCCCGTTAGACCAGCTTTAGGCCTCTTGCCGTAAAGTGGCGGAAGTCTCCATCGGCGGCGATCAGTGGGACGTCGTGATCAATGCAGTTTTGCGCGATCAGGCAGTCGATCGAGCCTGCTTTCAGCTTTTGGGAGAGCAGGGATCGCCTCAACGCGGCGGCTCGCTCCCATACGCCGGGCGTTGCGTCGAGAGCCGGCAGCCTGCGAATGAACCTCTCCGCTTCACCGGTCAGACGCGGCCCGCTCAGCAGCTCGAATAGGACTGGAACAGGCAGCACCAGAGAGCCTTCGTCTAGGCAACGCTCTAGCCGCAAGGCGTGCGCGCTCGCGACATCCTTGGAATAGTCCAACCAAGCGCTGGTGTCCGCTGCGATCACAAGTCGCGATCCTTGCGGAACTCCTTCAGGTCGTCGATCCCGATGTCGAACTTTCCCTTCAGTTTCAACAGGCCTTTATACGCGTCTTTCGCCGCGATGAGCACTAGACCTTTCCGGATCGTGGCGGTCAAGCTCGTCCCGCTGGCCTTGAGGGCTCGGTCTACGAGGTCGGTCGGCAGCATCACAGTCACCTTCTTTTCTTGAGCCATACCAGTATTGATACCAGCATCGATACCGTAATTCAAGGGACTCATGCCGTGAGCCCGCCTTCCTCGCGGAACGAGTAGTAGCCCGCGTCGCCGATGACCACGTGATCGAGCAGCGGGACCCCGAGGATGCGGCCCGCGCGCTCGAGCCGCCGGGTCGCGGCCCGGTCCTCCGCCGAGGGCCGGCAGTCCCCTGACGGGTGGTTATGGGCGACGATGACGCCGGCCGCCGAGCGCTCGACCGCGGGCCCGAAGACCTCGCGCGGGTGCACGAGGCTCGCCGTCAGCGTGCCGATCGAGACCGTCTCGACGTGCATGAGCCGGTTGCGGGCGTTCACGTAGAGCGCGACGAAGTGCTCCTTGCGCTTGTGCCTCAGCGCCGAGAGCTTCTCGAAGACCTGCCGCGGCCCGCTCAGGTCGGCGGAGTCCTTCGGCTTCGAGTCCTGCCGCCGCACGAGCTCGCGCGCGACGTCGAGCGCGCTGCGCTCCGAGATGCCGCTGCCCATCACCAGCCCGAGGAGTTCGTCGTCGCGCAGCGCCTCCGCGCCGAGCCGGAGCAGCCTTTCCGAAAGTAGATCCATACCCACAAGTACGAATGAGACGCGAAAAAGTTCCCTTCCGGGGCCTCGGGGAATCCACGTAACGCTTGTAACAACTACGTTATTGCGAAAAATGGGCTTCTCTGTTAATCTTATGGAGCCAATCCCGCGGTCCCGGCGGGACGAGCCGTCTACCTGATGAAGCGCTTGCCCGCCCGACGTTTCGCTTTGGACCGCACGGACGCGGTCGTCGTCGCCGCCCTCCTGGCCGTCGGGTTTTCCTATTTCATCGGCAGCGGGCTCGACTGGAGCCAAGTCGAGGCCGCGGTCGCCGAGCCGTCGACGCCCGTGGTACAGGCCGCGGCGCCGGTCGAGACGGTGCTCGCGAGCGCGGTCTCCTCCGTCATGCCGCAGACGCCGCCCGCGCTCCCGCAGGCGGTCTCCGGCGCGGCGCTCGAGGCTCCGGATCCCGCGTGGAACGAGCTGGTCCGCCGCCTCGCCGCGCAGGCGATCGGCTTCGACGGCCGCGTCGCGGTCTACCTCAAGGATCTCCAAAAGGGCCGCGTGTGGGCGTATCACGCCGACGATCTCTTCCCGTCGGCCAGCCTCATCAAGCTTCCGGTGATGATCTCCGTTTTCAACAAGATCGCGGTCGGCGACCTGTCGCTCCAGACCCGGCTCAAGCTCGAGAAGCGCCACCGCACGGGCGGCTCGGGCTCTCTCAAGTGGTACCGCGACGGCTCGCAGTTCACGGTGCGCCAGCTCCTCGAGAAGATGATCGACGAGTCGGACAACACCGCGACGCGCATGCTCATCGACGAGGTCGGCATCGCTTACCTCCAGCAGCAGTTCGCCAAGATGGGCCTGGTCTACACCGAGATCTATCCCGAGGGCCTCAGCCTCAAGAACACGGGCGTCACCTACGAGAACTACACGACCGCCCGCGAGATGGCCGGCCTCCTCGACAAGATCTATCGCGGCGAGGCGGTCGACCGCTACTCGTCGCAGCTCATGGTCGACATCCTGAAGCGCCTGAAGGCGCACTCGCGGCTCGCGAAGTACCTGCCGTCCGGCTGGGAGATCGCGCACAAGACCGGCCTCCTGCGCCGCGCGTGCCACGACTCCTCGATCATCTTCTCGCCGAAGGGCGACTATATCATGGTCGTGCTCACGGGTCAGAACCGCGACTACACCACCGCCAAAGACTTCATCTCGAAGCTCGGCCAGCTGACCTACCGCTACTACGAAAACGACCCGAGCTTCTACGCGCGCGCGACCGAGTACCGGGTCGCCCAGCGCAACCGCGGCGACCACGACGTAGACTAGTCCCATGCGGCTCCTAGCCCGCGCCTTAGCGCTTACGCTCGCGCTCTCCTGCGTTTCACCGGCGGTCGCCGACGACGACGAAGCCGTTCCCGTCCAGCGCTATCTCGAAAGCCTGCGTCTCGGCGATTTCCTGCGCGAGGTGCAGATCGTCTACCCGCCGCTGCGCGAGTGGCCGTCGTTTAAGGAGCCGGGCGGGCGCATCACGAAGTACTACGTCGAGCGCGCCTACGCGAAGCACTTCCCGTGGGACATCGACTCGCTGCGGCTCGGCTTCAAGTGGGGCCGGCTCGTGACGATCCAGGCGATCTACAACGAACGGTTCGCGAAGGAGAAGCCGCTCGAAAAAATCGTCGTGGACTTGTCCCTCATCTACGGCGAGCCGTCGCGGCGCGGCATGGTCTACACGTGGCGCGTCGGCAAGACCGTCCTGC
>JACRDR010000025.1 GCA_016212845.1 Elusimicrobiota bacterium | reverse complement strand
CTTCAGGCGGCCGCGCTCGGCGTAGAGCTCCTGGATGTTCTGGATCGTCTGCTTGAACTTCTCCTCGTTGAAGATCTTGCCGCGCCGGTAGTCGATCGTCTTCACGAGATCGGTGGAGGCGTAGGTGCTGTAGCCCGAGAACGTGGTCGCGCCGAAGCGGTACTGGCGGCCTTCGTCGAACGTCAACTTGATGAAGACCGCGCTCTGGTCGTCGCTGAAGGTGACGCTCGTGTCCGTGATCTTGAAGTCGGAGTAGCCGTTGTTTTGGTAAAGGGTCTCGATCTTCTTCTTGTCGGTCTCGAGGTCCTTCTCCTGATAGACGCCGTTCTTGAACCAGCCCTTCGCCTTGTTCGTCATCTGCTTGGCGATCTTCTTGCGCTTGAAAGCGGTGAGGCCCTCGAACTCGACGCCGCGGATCAGGGACTGCGGGCCTTCGTCGAGGACGAAGGTGACGTCGGCCTTGGCTTCCTTGGTGTCGACGTCGACCTTGGAGTCGACGACCGCGTGGATATAACCCTTCTTCTTGTACGCCTCGAGGATCTTGTCCTCGTCGGTGCGCAGCTTCACGCGGTCGAGGGGGTCCTTCTCCTTCAGCGTGATCTCGTCCGAGAGCTTGCCCTTGCTCATCTTCTTGTTGCCGGAATACTTGATCTTGCGAATGAGGGCCTTTTCCTCGACCTGGAAGGTGATCCGGATAGTCGAGGTCGAACCCGCGGACTCCGCGAGATGCTCGGGAACGGGCTGCCCCAAGGGATGGATGTCGGCCGCCACTCGCTCGAAGGAGCCCATCGCCAGGAGGGACTGCACGTCGCGGTCGAGATCGGATCTTTCGTACAGATCGCCCTTTCGCGCCTTCACCTGGCCGCGGATGACGTTGAACTTCACGTGGCGGTTGCCGGTGACCGCGATCTCGCCGATCACCCACGGCGGCTGAGGGATGCCTTCCTGGCCGGGCGGCACGACGTTCGGGGTCGGACGCGGCGTCCAATTGGGGCGGCGCATCGGCGGAACGGCGGCCCGGGTGGAAACGACCACGGTCGCGGTCGAAAGATCGGTGATCTCGGCCGGCTGGGTCGAGGGGGCGACCTTCGTGGCCTCCTGCACCTCGATATCCAGGCGGAAAGCGGTGGGGGAAAGGTCCACTTCGTTCATGTGGACCGACACGAATTCGCCCGATGCCAGGAGGCTGGCCATGTCGAAGGCCTTGTCCTCGGGGGCGTAGGGGGCCATCTCCTTGGCCCGAAGCTTTGACTTCAACGCGCTCTCGTCCAATCTTTTGAGCCCCAGAAAGTTAATTTGCGCAAGTATTCGTTGCGCTTTTTCTGATTTTACCGGGACGGTCGAAACCGACGTCTCCTGCGCGGTCTGCGCAAGGGCGGAAACGCCGGAAGTACCGAGAAGAAGAGCGAGAAGCGCGTGCGTCACGCCAAGAGAAAGTCTATGAAATTCCGAGTATAACCGCAATCGCTGGGGTTTGAAAAAATATATATCTTCGTATATACTCTATCCATGCAAAAGAAGCTCTTTAAGCACGGCGGCAGCTACGCGGTGGATCTGCCGATTTCGTTCGTGCGGGACCTTCACGCAAAAACCGTCGTGATCGAACGGCAGCAAGACCGAATCGTGATCTCGGCCAAGCGCGAGTTGGATTCGATGGAGCAAGAGCCCGAGTTCAAGACCTTTGTCGCCGCTCTCCTTCAGGATGCGATGCAGCGGCCCGCCAAGCTGCGGGGCGCAAAAGAAGTATGGGACAAAGAGTGGGACGAGCTTCTCAGGGACGTTCCGGGTGACGAAGAGTAAGTTTCTCGTCCGCTACCACGAGCTCTACTACCAACGAATCCAGGAGCTGAAAGACCGGGTTCGGGAGCTCAAGGCCCAACTTTCTCCCGAGGACTTCGCGCGGCATGAGACGGTCGAGCTCGCCGTCCGAATTCGCAACGCCGAAAGTGAAGGCGAGGAAGACCCCGCCCGCCCCGAGTACCTGCTTCACGACGAGCTTCGAAAATTCCGGCGCTACAAGCGCGGATTGGGCCGCTACCGCCTCATCTTCTGCTTCTCGAACAAGCCGCCCATCATCGTCTTCCTGTACTTAAACACCGCCGACGCCCTCCGGAAGGCCGGCAGCCGCCTCGACCCCTACGAGCAATTCAAGGCGCTGCTTCGGCGCGGGGCCACTTCGTCGGACCCCGCCGATCCCCGCACCAAGAAGTGGATCGCAAAGCAAGAAAGCGGCGAGTAGGCGCCTACCAGGCCGTCATCACGCCGAACGAATAGAAAGTGCTTTCTGTTCGGAACGCGTTGCCGCTCGACCAAACTCGCGGTCCAAAGAAATGGCGCACGTCGATTCGCGGCCGGAAGAATCGGCTGGGAAAAAGCTCGATGCCCGCGCCGACCATGGGAACGATACTGCGGCGGCGCTTGTCTTCGGCGCCCCTTCCTTCATTGCTGATGAAAATCTCGGTGAAGTGCCGCGCGTCGAGGAAGCTTCCTCCCATCGCGACGAACGGGGAGACCAGAGAAGGAAAAAAGAAGTTCTTCTTCAGCCAAAGAGGCGCGATGAAGTGGGCGGAACGCTCGCTGCGGATGGAATCACGCTGCGCGAAAAATAGGCGAGTGGTAACCGATTCGGTTCCGCTCCGAGCGTACTCGCCGAACAGCATTTCGACGCCCCAGCCGTCCGAGAACGTGATATTCCAGAGGAGGCCGCCGCCCAGTGCCTGGTCCTGTGCGTAGAAAATCTGCCTTCGCTCAAAAGTGCTTCCTCCTACCGCGCCCAGAGCGAGCAGCCTCCTCTGTCCGACAAATTCCGCCTTATCGCCCGGCTTCATCTCGGGGGTCGAGGCCTTCTTCTTCCACCACCCCGAATACAACTGCCCGGAAGATTGAAGATCGCCGATCCCTTGGATTTCGAGCGTTCCCTTCGACTTTCCGTTCTCGTCGAAGATCCTGTAGAGATCGCGTTCGTGAACCCGCTGCAAGGTCCCCTTATCGATCATCGCCCGATCGCCCTGCACCGCCGTGATCGAAGCGAAATATTTCTGCGAGAACAGCGCCTGCTGGTCGAACGTTGAGGCGATCGCGCTCCCCACGGACAGTCTCTTGGTGCGCTCGAGCCGCACCAAGTCGTCGGTCTTGAAGCGGACCCTCCCGTTGGCGGTGCCGGCGTAATAGTAGAAGTCGCCGGATTTGCTCAGCAGGGTGCCGACATTCACCGGGATTTCGTCGACGCCCGCGTAGACGTCGTTGCCGACGACGAGAGCCTGGTTGCTCTGCAGGATCAGGCGGGTCGAGTTTTCCTGAAAGAAACTCTGGAGGATCTTGATCTCGGCCGGCCCCGTAGTTTGCGGCGACAATTCGAGCGGGCGGGAGCCTTCGATAGGGACCACCGGGCGCGAGGAAATGTCGACTCCACGAGCCGTCTCAGTCTGAGCAAAGACGGCTGTGGCCGCTATAAACTCGAAGAGAAGCCACATAGGGCCCACCAACGATACTAGTCTAAGCCCAATAATCTGATCAAGAGCAGTATGACCCGGCGGTCGATTGATTCGATCCGGCCGGCCCTTTGTATTTCGATGCCGAATAAGATCCCGCGGGGCTGGGGACGTCATAGGTCTGATTTACTTCCGGGACCGAAAAGTTTCCGGTCACGACATCAGAAAGTGACGGGTTGTACTCGGTGGCTTCAAAAGGGATGCTGGGGTTGGTCGTATTGCCGAGGGAGTCGAAGACGAATAGCTCGATGTTTATTCCGAAGTTTGCCGCGGTGTTGGATGTATTGCTGACCTGGAATGAGGCGCCTGCAAGGCTTTGCGCCGACCCAAAGAAGCTTCGCCTTGCGCGATTAAACCCCCCATCATTGACCAAGTCGCAATTCCCGCCGCCAAGCGGCGAGCTCACGGTCATCTGCGCGCAAAACTGACTCAGATTTCCCGAGGTAATCCCATAATTCGCATCGAACGTCTTCACATAGAAGGAGGCTCCGCCAAGCAGCTGCGCCGTAGTCACGGCATGCCCGGTCGCGCACTTGGTATTGACCGGGCCTGTTCCACACATCGACATGACCATCTGGCCGATGGTGATGGTGGAGGTAGAGCACGCCGAGTTGCCCGCCCTATCCTGGGCGCAAAATGTACAAGTGCCAGTCGAAAGAGGCACCGCCCCGAACTCCGCAGTAGTCGCCCCAAGTGGGTCTGCGGATTGCGTTGCACAGGCGGAGCCACTAAAACCTGCAAATGATAACCCCGAGCTCGGCGGCGGGTCGACCGCCCCGCCGCGTGCGGTGTGGGTGCTGCTATTGGGTGGGGAATCAACGCTTGCCCTTTCTTGGTGGGGATCCGGGTCGACTGTATCTATCTCAAAAGTCACTTGGATGTCGGTAGGCTGAGGATCGATTCCAAGATCATCGATGACGGTGTGGACGTTGACCGAGTAAGAGCCGTCGGCGGCGGCTGGGTTGACGACGAAGGAAGGCGTGAGGGTGGCGGCGGCTCCTGGGGTAATGGAGGCTGCCGTCGCTGTTGTGAGGTTGGTCGCGAAGTTCCCTCCTCCGGTGATGGTGACTTGCACGTTAAGAATCGCCGCGCCGCTGTCGCTCGCGTTTTCGATGGGGACGTTGACAGTGACGGCTTCTCCGGGGACCACGAAATTCTGTGCCTCGGCCTCGCCGCCGAGGACAACGGCGGCGATGGCCGCCAGAGCAACGAGTAGCTTTCCGATCCTCATGCGAGTCTGACGACGTTCAAACTGCATCAACGTCCTTCCCCCCCCAAGCATTTGGCCGTTCTCTATCTCGGGCCGACCCGGCCCGAGCGCCTTCTCCAAGAGTGGATATCGACCACGTACTTCTTATCCTTCGTGTACTCTAGGGCCCAGGCCGCCATCCCATCGGTCTTTACGAGCTGGTTTAGCGCCTCAAGAAGTGTCACCTTTTTAAAATGAAGCGAAACCTTGCCGTACTCTTCAGGTGGGCCCATGTGGGCGCGACCGACTGATGGCAGGCCACTCTCCTGCAAAATCCTTTGAGCAGCCTGATCTGTCGTCATGCTTGAAATCTCAAGGTCCGCAATCGTCCGATTAAGCGGAGATTTTCCGCGATCAAGCCCTATGAGGTTCGCCTTCGGCAAGATGTTGATCACTCCGTCCTTGACTTGCCACTCGTGGGAGGGATTCTTCCTCAAAAGACCAGCAAGCACATCGCGAATCCTTCCTTTCTTAAGCTCGAAGCGACTCTTCGGCTTTCTTTGCGTTTCGAACGTGAAACTGCCGCAAGGCGTCTTAAGACTTCCGCACAATGCTCCGCGCTGCCCAATCTCGGCTTGAAACTCGGCGATGGGATCGTCCTCAAGGCTTGCGGCCATCAGATTGGTTCCGAGCAGCAGCGCGCCTAAGGTCGCAATCATAGGGCGGGGATTCCTTATCATTCGTCTGACCTCGTAATGCTTCGGTCTCCGTTGACCCATGCCTCGAAGGTAAGCGTATTAACCTGAACGGTGCAGGCACCTGCCTTCACTGTTTGGGAATAGCGGTCGGCGCAATGCTCTGAGATACTGCCGCCTGGGGTCGCCAGGATATCGTTGAGTCCCCATAGGCCCGACGAACGACTCTTTGCAAGCTCAATGGATGTATTCGCCGGGGCACCGTACGGACAGTTCGGAAGACCGCCGACCGTCTGCTTCGCACCCAGTGTTTCCGTCGCAATTACGCCCTGCAGATTGATGCCTGCCGGGCTATTGAACAGCACGTCGTAGTCATGGAAGTAGCAGCCGACAGGCGTGCAGTATCCCGAGTCCTGCAGGATTGCGTACTCGCCCGTTGGAACAAGAATCGTCCCTGAGATCGACTTCAAGGGCGTTCCCGCGAATGCTGCCGTGACCACGGCATAAGTGCTGCACGTGACTACGTTAGACTCTGCGGCAATTAGGAGATTCGAACCAGTGGGCTGGCCGTAATTGAGCGTGAGGGCGTTGGACGGAACGCTGGAGAAGGTGAACTTAGAAAGAAGGCGCGCAGGCGTTCCCTTTGCGAAAATCTCTGCGGTTTGACCATAACTTTACGCTGAAGCTCGGCTTCGTGAACTGAATTGTCGCCTTCGAGTAGGTTGTTTTCTGCACATCGACCGAGCCAGCAAATGCCGACCCGCGCAGGCTCGCAAGAAGGATGACCGCGCACACCATCATGCCAATCGGGCTCATCCTCTCGCCGCCGGGCACTGCACGGCGGCGGCCGAATTCTTGGGGGGAGGGACGTTTACTCAGCTTGAACGTCGTCAGGCTCAAATGAATCAATGAAACTGCGGTCAAGGGTCTGGAATAGGTTTTCATCCGATGTCGCCCAATCTAGAGCTTGCGCATTTCTGCTTAACCTGTTCTACCCCCACGTCAAAGAATTGTCAACCACAAGTTGTTACCGTCGTCGGGAAAACGTCCGGACTTAGAGAGGCGGGCTGTCGATCAGCAGTTCGTAGCTGTGCGCTTCTGTTCGGATTTGCAGTTCGGGATATCTTCGGAGATCATCGCGAAGGCGCGCGGTGGTCATTTGAACGACTTTTAGGTCGCCTTCCGGACCCCACACTTCGTCAAGCAGGTCCTGCTGGGGAACGGGGCCCGTTCGCCTGAATAGGGCGAACAGGAGATCGAATCGCTTAGGAGGAAGTTGGGGAATCAATTGGCCCGCCACGAATACCTGACGACGCAGGGGATCGATCGATATACTTCCTCGGCGGTTGGAACTGGGGCTGCGCGCGGGCGCGGCCGGTGGATGCAGTGTGTGGTTTATCCGGTCGGCTAGTTCCCGGGTATCTCCCTTTACATAGATCGGACCGGAGCCGAGGCTTTCGGAGGTGGCCTCAAGCATGCTGGAAGGCACGGGGATACCGGTCATGAGAATCACTGGGATCCCTGAGAGCTCCGGTTCCTTTCGCATCGCGCATAAGAGCTGAATCCCGTCCATGTCCGCCATTCCAACGTCGGCAAGCACTAGGTCGGCATGGAGTTCTTTGAGTTTTCTTAGAGCGTCGCTACCGGAAGCGGCGGAAAACGTATTGAAGCCTTGCGCATTGAGCTGGGAGCAAAACGCAGTTCGGTCAAGAGGGTCGTCGTCGACTACGAGGACTCGAATTTGCCCCATGCGGACTCAGATTAACCCCGATGCACGAAACCGTCAAGCCACGGCGAATTCGCCGGATCCACCCGGCTGTCACTGAGCGGCGTTCCGACGTTCACCGCGAGCTCGGCGACCCCGGCATGGACGTCGTTTCCTGTGATGAGCGGCTGGTTGCTCTGGAGGATCTTGACCTACCTAGCTGGCCGCCGGCTCTTGACTGAGTGTGCCATTTATGGCACAATAGAGGGCGCCCGGGTGATATGAGCGAGACCTCGAACAAGCGTAATACGCGCGCCGGGCTTCGGAAACATGATACGTCGGCGACTCTTCGCAACCCTAAGCTTGTCTTCAAGACCTTCATGGAGTGCCTCGAGGAGGGTGACGGCGAGGCGGCGCGGGAAGTCCTGGCGGCGAGTCTTTGGCAGCTCAATAAGTCCCGGCTGGAGCGCCGGTATGGAATTCCCCGCCGCACGATATACAACCTGCTCACCCGAAAAACGGCGCCCAGCCTAGACCTCGTCGCCAAGGTCTGCCACGCGATTCGAGAAGAAGTAAGCCGAGCGTAGTTCGTTTGCCGAAGGCTTACCGCCGGATTTCCGGGCATTAACCCGATCCGATTATCCTAGGGACAAGCCTAGGAGGCCCCATGAGATCGATCGCCCTGCTTGCTCTTGCTTGCGTGCTCGCCCGCCCCGGACTTGCCGACGAGGCGGAGGCGCCGGACTACTTCAACGCCAATATCGGAATCCAGATTAGCGCGACGCGAAAGGGGACGAAAATCTCCGGGACCCTGTTTGCCGTCAACGGCACTCAGGCGAACGTCACGCTCCACGACCCGACCGGGCAGGTCGCGCTGATCGCGAACTTCTTGCCCGGAGCCGATCCGAACAACCGCGGGATCATCGACGCTCAGTTCCAGGTCTCTTCGCCCGATGCCGCGAAGCTCGACTTCAACGTTCAGGGGGAGGTGAAGTTCGTCGACGGAAAAGAAAAGGTGGTGATGGAGACCGGAGGAGGGAACAAGCTCGCGCTCACCCTCTGGATCCAGCGCGAGCCTTAGTTCGCGGCGACGGGGCGCCGCATTTGGCCGGAGGGGTAGTTGTAGATGAGCATGCCCTCGTAGGGGGCGATGTGCGGCGGGTCGAAGGCGTAGTCGACGAGGCCCTGCTTTTCGGTCCGCATCGTCGGCTGCACGACGATCCCGGAAAGGTCTTTTCTTCCGGAGCGGATCCGGAGCCCGGCGTCGAAGCCCCAGTGGAAGCTGAAGACTTCGGCGCCGTTGTAGTTGCTGGGGGCGTCCTGCAGGACGATCGTGTGAGTCGTCGGCAGCTTGACGACCCACTCCTTGATGCCGGCCAAGATCTTTTCCTCCAGATTGTAGGCTTCCACCCAGGTGCTTCCGATGTACCAGTTCGTCCACGTGAACGGGCCGATGAGGCCGGCGAGAAGGAGGCCCCGCAGAATTCTGCCCGGCGTGATCCAGCCTCGCGAATCCGTCCACAGCTCGAGAGCCTCGAGCAGGCAGGCGATCGCCGTTCCCAAAAACAGCACGCCCGCGGCGTTGACCCGGCTCAGGATGCCGACGACCTGCGGCTCGTAGGCGCCGGAGAGCGCGAACGGCAGGTAGCCAAAGACGAAGCCGCTCGCCGCGATCGCCGCGCCGGCGGTCAGGCCCCGCGCGCCGGGCTTTTCCTCCGACGGGCGGCTCAGCGCGGCCGCGGTCCCGGCGGTGAACAGGCCCCAGAAGATCATCTGTCCGTCTTGGGCGGCGTGGCGCCAGACGATGCCCGCGTTCCGGCAGAGATTGTAGAGCTCGGTGGTCCACGAGATTCCGGCTGACTCGTAGCTCCGAAGGACGTCCTTGAGTCCGAGCGACAGCTTCACGGGGAAGCCGTGGCCGAAGACGACCGGGTAGAGCAAGCGCCAGCCGCCGGCGAGGGCCAGGGCGGCGAGGTAGGGAGCCAGCACGTCTCTTGCGGTCTTCTTGGCGGCGTCCTTCGGGTCCTTGCCCGCTTGCTTGAGTCCGGCGAAGTAGACCGCGGCTTGGATGAACGGGAAGAAGGTCGCGGACTCGTAGAGAAGTAGGGAGGCGATGTAGGCGGCGAGAGAGAGGCCGAGCCTCTTTGGGTCGCGGTCCTGGAGCCAGCGGCGGTGCAGGAGCAGCGAAAAGATCGCCAGCGGAAGAGCGATTCGCTGGGAGATGTTGGTGATCCAATAATGCGACGACGGGCAGATCGGCAGCATGAGCGCCAGCGCGGCGGCGACGAGCGCCGGCCTCTCCGATCTCAGCCACTCGCGCAGCCAGAGGTAGAAGAGATACGCGAGCGCCCAATCCAATACGATGAGCGTCGCTTGCCAGCCGAACGCGGAGTCCTTAAAGAACGTGAAAAGAGTGGGGAAGACGATCAGCGAGAGCGTGCGGAACGCGTAGTTGGTTTGAGCCAAGCTCTTCACGCCGGCCCACCAGCCGTTTGCGTCGAGCAGGCGCTCGAGCATGACCCAGTCGTCGAGGTAGAAGCCGAGCTTGCGCGCGTGCACGCCGAACGTCACGAGCGCGACGATGGCCAAAATGAGAGCGGCGCGCGCCTTACTTAAACGGAACATCTTCCCGATAAGTTTGACCTATCGGGAGTTCGCTCCGCAATGGTCATAGGAGCGTCCCGGAGACCCAGCCCAGCGCCGAGACGAGGCCGCCGGTTTTGGGGCGGCCTTTGATCGTGCCCGGCGTGGCGACCATGTCGAGTTCGCCGCCCAGGGTCCGGACTCTTCCCCACCAGAAGGCCTCGTCGGTCATCGAGTTCATCTTGGTGGCCTGGTCGAGGAGCGTGCCGTTGACGATCGCCAAGGGCAGGGTGTAGGGGTCTCTGGGCCCCTCCTGCTCTTCGAAAAGGCCGACGGGGATGAAGGACTCGGCGGAGAATCCCAGTCCGTTCGGCTGCTTGGTGCCCTCGCGGAAGGCTTCTTCGTCGTCGAAGGCCTGCAATTGGTCGGCGAAGCAGGCGACCTGAACCTGCTCGGCCTTCGGCAGCTCCAGCTTCCCGACGGTGTGGAAGTCTGGGCAGTTGAAGACGAACGGGTAGTCGCCGTGAAGCGGCTCGGCTTCGTTCTCGACGCCGGCCCAGGCGCGAAAGCCGTCGGTGTGGTCCTCGGGGTCGGTGATCGCGTTCTCTAGGCCGACGGTCATCTTCGTCTGGCCCCTGAAATGCGGGGACAGGAGGATGATCTCCTTGTCGGCGTTGGAGCGGAGCCAAAGCTCCGCGCCGCTCACGTCGGCGAGGCGGAAATAGTCGCCATCGCCGGCCTCGATGCGTTCGCCGTGCTCGAAGGCGGCTTCCGCCAGGCGAAGGACTTCATCCATCTCCCTCGCCGGGAAGCCGATCGCGCCGTAGTGGCTCAGACTAGGCCCTCGCGCGCACGGCGAACGGGTAGAAGTAGCGGTCGAGGGCGGCAAGCTGGGTGTCTTGCGCGGGACTAGCGTTTCGAGCGTCGCAGAGCAGTCCGCGGACTTGGATCAGTTCGCCGCGTTGCTCACTCCGGCGGGAATCTTCGATCGTCAAGTCGAGAAGCTCCAGCGCCCTGGCAATAGCTGCGTCCGACAGCCTGGAATTGCGCATACGCCACCTGCGGGCCCTACTAACCTCGCTGCCGACGTTTCCGAGTTGCTCGTCGAGGCTGAGCGTGAGCCAGCGGCCGGCGGCTAGTTCAGGGTGTAGCGGCACGCGCCTCAGCTCAGGCGACCTTGACCTTTTTCTTCGACTCGGCCTTCTTGTACGGGCGCGGGGCCGGGGCGGCGTGGACCGCGCCCTTTTCCGCGTCGTAGTAGTCGAGGCCGGAGTGGTCCAGCGTCTCTTCGCCCATGAGGAGCCTCAGCGTGTTCTTGAGCTTCAGGTGCTGGGTGAAGAGGTCGTGCTCGGGCTTGAGGTCCGGGCGGCACTGCGGGCCTTTGAAGTAGAACGAGAGCCACTCCTGGATGCCGGAGAGGCCCGAGCGCTTGGCGAGGTCGAGGAAGAGCGCCAGGTCCAAGACGAGCGGCGCCGCCAGGATCGAGTCGCGGCAGAGGAAGTTGATCTTGATCTGCATCGGCATGCCGAGCCAGCCGAAGATGTCGATGTTGTCCCAGCCTTCCTTCGCGTCGCCGCGCGGAGGGTAGTAGTCGATGCGGACCTTGTGGGAGATCTTCGAGTACAGGTCGGGGTAGAGCTCTTTTTCGAGGATCGTGTCGAGGACGGAGGTCTTCGTCTTTTCCTTCGAGCGGAAGGAACCCGGATCGTCGAGCACTTCGCCGTCGCGGTTGCCGAGGATGTTCGTCGAGTACCAGCCGTTGAGGCCGAGCATGCGGGTCTTGAGCGCGGGGCCGATGACGGTCTTCATCATCGTCTGGCCGGTCTTGAAGTCCTTGCCCGCGATGGGGGCGCCGGTTTGCTCGGCGAGCTCGACCATCGCGGGGACGTCGGCGGAGAGGTTCGGCGCGCCGTTGGCGTAGGGGACGCCCAGCTTGATGGCGGCGTAGGCGTAGACCATCGACGGCGGGATCGACTTGTCGTCGTCCTTCATCGCCTCTTCGAGCGCCTCGAGGCTGCCGTGGATCTCGCCGGGCTCGGTGGAGACCTCGGTCGAGCCGCACCAGATCATGACGACGCGGTCGAGCTTGTTCTTGCGCTTGAAGTTCTCGATGTCTTCCATCACCTGCTGCGCGAGCTCCCAGCGGGTGCCTTCCTTCACGTGCGTCGCGCGGAGATTCTTGACGTAGTCCTGGTCGAAGACGGCGGGCATGGGGACGATCGCCGAGAGTTCCTTCTTCACCGGAGCGATCTGCTCGGGCGTGAGGACGCCGGCCTTGAGGGCCGCTTCGTAGACGTTGTCGTCGAAGAGGTCCCAGCCGCCGAAGACGAGGCTCTCGACGCCGGCCAGCGGAACGAAGTCCTTGATGAGCGGGTTGCGGCCCTCATAGCGCTTGCCCAGGCGGATGGTCTGAAGCTGGGTCAGGGAGCCGATCGGCTTGCCGAGTCCCTTCTTCATCAGTTCGACGCCGGCGATGAAGGTGCTCGTGACGGCGCCCATGCCGGGCAGCAGGATGCCGAGACGGCCGGCGGCGGGGGCGATCTTAGACGGGACTTTGTTCATGACGCGTTTCCTCTGGTCGATGGAGTCAGCGCAGGTTCGGTTTGCGCCGCCGCGTCAAATCCGCCCTCCGGGGCGGCGCTCTGCGCGGTGAGATACATCAGGACGATCAGGAAAATCGGGGCGCCGATCGCGCCGCACCACAGGAAGAGATCCTGGCGGTGGAAGATCGCGACGAGGACGAGGAGATAGATGAAGTCGCGCTGGGCGAGGGTGTGTTCGACCTTCTTCAGCGCATCGGCGGTGGCGTCCTTCGTTTCGATCACGGCGATGCCTTTAAAGCCGGTCTGCTCGGCGGCGGGCTTGAAGGCGTTCTTGTAGGCGAGCCAAGCGGAGCCGGCCGACGAGAGCGAGGCGAGGGCGGCCAGGCCCAAATACAGCGGGCTGTTGTGCGTCCAGTAGCGGCTGAGGCCGAGGCAGAAGAAGAGCGCGACGTGGACGACGTTGTCGCCCCAAAAATCGAGGACGCCGCCGATCTTGGACTGCTTGTATTTGAGGCGCGCGATCTCGCCGTCGCAGCCGTCGAGGACGGAGTGCAGCCAGACGAGCCCGGCGCCGACGATGTCCCACGCGGGCGTGGGGCCGAGGAAGAGGATGCAGCCGATGAGACCGACGAGCGTCGAGAACACCGTCATCTGGTTCGGCGTGACGGGCGTGTCGAGCAGGCGGCGCGAGATCGCGAGCGAAAGGTGGCGGTCGAACACGCGGGCCATGAAGCCGTCGTGGCTCTTGCGGGCCTCGTCCAGCAGCCAGTCCTCGGTCTCCGCGGCGCCGGCGACGGGATGCGAGGCGCCTTCCGGCATCGGCAGGCGCTCGAAGCGCACGACGCGCTCGCCTCTCGCGGCGATGACGCGCACGACGTTCTGGCGCGCGCGGTCCTGCCAGGCGGCGTTGCCGGCGGGCGGCTGGGCGAGGAGCGCGCAGAGAGCTTCCTTACGGATGAAATGGTCGCCGGAGACGACGGCGTAGGGGAGCGACACCTCGACGGGGTGGTCGCCGTCGCGCGGGATCCAGTGCACCTCGACGCCCGACGGGAGGCGGAGCGCGTCGGCGTTCACGGGACGGCCGGCCGCGACCCAGACGCGGCGCACGCCCGCGGCGGCGAGCACGAAAAGCTGGCGCTCGAGCGCCGCCATGCCGCAAAAGCGGCGCGGCATCGCGGAGGGCTCGTCGACCCAGAGGACGGCGTCTCGGACCGGCATCAGGTTCCGATCGCCTCCCCGCGAGGGCTGGCCGAGGTCGGCATGTTGATGGACTTTCCGCCCAGGCGGTGCGACTGGTAGATGTGGCTCATGAGCGCCAGGCAGCCCTCGGCCTCGCGCAGGTTCTGATTGCGCAGCTTGGGCTTCTGGATCTCGAGCTTCACGTCTTCGAGCATCGTCTGGAACCAATCGGGGTGGGCCGAGCCCTGCGAGATCTTCTGGGCGAACTCGACGCGCTTGGGCTCGGAGCCTTTGCGCGTGAGGATCAGGTGGTCGTCGCGCATCTCGAGCGTGCCCTGGTCGCCGTAGACGACGCCCCAGTTGCCGCGGTACGGCGCGCGCCACGTCAGGAACAGGAGCGCCGTGCTGTTCGGGTACTCGATCCAGCAGGTCGCCTGCTCTTCCACGCCGCCGTAGCTCGGCACGATCATGCGGGCCGAGACCATGCGGGGCTCCTGGCCGAGGAGCTTATGCAGCATGTAGAAGTTGTGCCAGCCGTGGTCGACGAGGATGCCGCCGCCCGACATCGTGCGGTCGGTGCGCCACGAGGCGGCCGCGCCCGGGGCGTTGGCCGCGGGCTGCTCGCGCAGCGTGTGGAGCTCGACGTGCGTGATCGCGCCCAATTCCTTCGCCTGGATGATCTGAATGGCCTGGAGGAAGAGCGGCGAGTACTTCCAGTTGTGCACGGTGAAGACCGCGCGCTCCTGGGCGTTGGCCTGGGCGCGGATCGACTCGAAGTCCTTGAGGTTGAGCGCGAGCGGCTTTTCGCAGAGCACGTGGCAGCGGTGCTGCAGCGCGCCCACGACCTGCTTGGAGTGCAGGAAAGGCGGCGTCGCGAGGTCGACTAGGTCCATGTGCGGCTCGCCGCGCAGGAGCGACTCCATCGACGGATACGTCCGCACGCCGGGGAAGTACTCGGCCGCGAGGGCCAGGCGTTCGGGGTTCTCGTCGGCCACGGCGACGACGGTGAAGTCTTTCGACTCCTTCCAGGCCGGGACGTGCGCCTTTTCGGCGACCTGCCCGAATCCGACGAGGGCGACTTTCAGCATCAGAGCTTGAACCTCTTGGAGACGACGTCGAGCGCCTCTTCGAGGCGGCTAAGGCCGTCCGCGGCCTGCTCGGCCGTGATGACGAGCGGCGGGTTGAGGCGCAGGCACGGCGAGTAGGACATCGCCAGCACGCCGCGCTTGAGGCCTTCCTCGAAGAACGCGCGGCAGACGTCCTTAGATAGCGGGGCCTTGGTCTTGCGGTCGGAGACGAACTCCACGCCGAGCATGAGGCCGCGGCCGCGGACGTCGCCGATGAAGGGGAACTTGTCCTGCATCTTTCTCAGTCGCTCGAGCATGAGGGCGCCGACCTTCGCCGAGTTCTCGACGAGGCGCTCCTCCTGCATGATCTTGAGCGTGGTCGAAGTCGCCGCGCCTGCGAGCGGGTTGCCGCCGTAGCTCGACGACGAGCCGCTCGGGTTGGCGAAGGGCTTGGCCTGCGCGATCGCGGCGGTGGTCACCAATCCGCTGACCGGGAAGCCGCCGCCCATACCCTTGCCGATCGTCAAGACGTCGGGCGTCGCGTTGTCGTGGAGACAGCCGAACCACTTGCCCGTCCGGCCGAAGCCAGTGATCATCTCGTCAGAGATCCAGAGCGCGCCGATCTCGTCGGCGACGGACCGAAGTCCGCGCAGCCAGCCGTCGGGCGGGATGATGTTGCCCGCGGTGCCTTGGATCGGCTCGCAGATGATCGCGGCCACCGAGCCGGAGGTCGTCTTCTTAATCACGCCGCGCAGATGCTCGAGGCAGTGGCCCACGCAGTCGTGCTCGCCCTTCGTGCCGAGCGGGCAGCGGTAGGGGTTCGGGAAAGGGCTGGAGTAGCGGCCGGGCATCAGCGGGCCCATGCCGACCTTGAAGGACTCGTCGGCCAAGAGCGGGAGGACGCCCGCGGTCTTGCCGTGGAAGCCGCCCCAAAAGCCGACGAACTCGAACTTCTTCGTGTGGCTCTGCGCGAGGCGGAACGCGGCCTCGACGGCCTCGGCGCCCGAGGAGTAGAGCTGCACGCGGTCGAGGCCCTTCGGCGTGATCCCGGCGAGGCGCTTCGCGAAATCGAGGCGGTTGCGGGTCGTCATGCTGCCGACGGTGATCCGGCCGAGCTGCTCGCTCATCGCCGTCACGTACTCGGGGTGGGCGTGACCAATGGATGCCACGCCGATGCCGGCCATGAGGTCGATGTACTTGTTGCCGTCCTCGTCCTCGATGACGGGGCCTTTGCCTTGCTTCAGCGCGATCTTCGAGTAGAGGGAGACGGTCTGCAGGCCGGGCGTCAGGTAGTTCTGCTCCTCTTGGAACAGTCCTTCGGAGACCGGGCCGGGGGTGTAGGACTTCTCGAGAACCTGCGTCATGGCAAACCTCGGGAGGCGGTATGTACGTGGCGGGCGCCGGCGCTGCGGATGTGCCAGGCGATCTGCACGGCGGCCTCGCCGCGCACGCGCGCGAAGCTGGGCCAGGAGTTCAAGTCGATTAGCGTGATCGTGCCGTCCTCGGAGACGATCGCGTCGCCGCCGAAGACCTCGAGTCCGAGCGCGAAGGCGCCCGCCGCGGCGGCGGAGGCCAAATCGTCCAACTCGAAGGGCAGGCGGCGCGCGCGGGTTGCGTCGTGGTAGAACCACGTGAACCAGCGGCCGGGGCCGACGCCGTAGAACTTGATCAGATCTCCCTCGATGTGGGGCTGCGCGACGTAGTGGGTGATCTCGCGCGAGCCGAAGTCGGCCAGGATTTTCCCGGCGGCCGCCCAGTCGCGCGCGCGGACCACGTCGTGGTCGCACGTGTTGTGGACGTCGCCGCGCTTGAGCCACCAGCCGTCCTTCGCCTCGAAGGCCTGCGGCGGGACGGCGGCGTCCGCGTCCACGCGGCGGATCTCGGAGGGCGGGAAGTTCAGGCCCTCGCACTGGCTGAGCAGCGGCACGGTGTTGATCCGGTACGTGTTCAAAACGGAGGTCGGCGGGTTCACGAAGCGGATCGCGCGCGTCGTCGCCTCGAGCTGCAGGAGGCGCTTGAGGCGGGGATAGCTCTCGCACATCGCGACCACGACGTCGTAGCGCGACGGCTCGGCGGCGTCGAACTGCTCGGGCGTCAGCAGCGTCGTCGAGACGCCGACGAGCTCGAGCTGCTCGAGCACGGCCTTCAAGATGAGCGCGTCGTCGGACTCGCGGTTCGGCGAGTTCGCGAGCTCGCGCAGCACGCCCAGGCAGCGGATCGGCTTCATACCTTGCTCCTCAGGAAGTCCTCGGCGACCGCGAGGTCTTCGGGACGGTCGACGTCGATCGTCTTCTCCAACTCGACGGCGGCGATCGAGACGCCCGAACGGCACAAAGAGGTCCAGTAGTCGCGCAGGCGCTCGTGTTTTTGCTCCGGAAGGCCGGCGGCGAGTCTGCGCGACAGTCCGTAGAGACCGCAGGTCGCGCGGTCGCGCTTGACGGAGTCCGCGCCGACGGCGACGATCCGGCCGTTCTCGGAGTCCGCCCAGAGCGGCTTTTCGTCGTCGATGAAGGGGGTCACCGCCAGCGCGGCGTCGGAGTCCTTGGCGCGCGCGGCGAAGCGGGCGACGTCGTCGGGGCGGGCGAGCGCGTCGACGGTGCTCACCAGAAAGCGCTCGGCCTGCGCGGCGAGCTCGACGGAGACCCGGCGGAAGCTCTCCCACGACGAGGGCGAGTCCCACTCGAGGAAGCGCCAGTCGATCTTAGGGAAGGCGGCTGCGAGGGAGCGGCGGACCTCGCCGCCCTTCGTGTTCAGGAGAATCGTGATCGAGTCGACGCCGGCGTGCTGGAGGCCGGCGACGGTCCAGTGGACCAGCGGGCGGCCGGCCACGGGGACGAGCGGCTTTACCGTCCCCGCCGACCGCAAGCGTTCGCCGAGTCCCGCGGCGATGATCCCGGCTTTCATGCGAGCGAGGGTTGGGCCAAGTCGGCCAGCTCTTCGAGAGCCCGGATGGAGCGGCCGGCCGCGCAGCACGGACCCTGTCCCGCGGGGTCGACCCACGCGTGGGGCATGCCGAGCGCCTCGGCGCCGCGGATGTCGCGCGACAGCGAGTCTCCGACCATGAACGCCTGGGCCGGCTCGACGGCGAATTGGTCGAGCACGTGGCGGAAGATGCCGGCATCGGGCTTGATCTTGCCGACCACGCCGGAGTCCGCCACCGCGTCGAAGTGGTCCCAGAGGCCTTCGGCCCGGAGAATACCGTCGAGGGTGCCGTAGAAATTGGCGACGATGCCGAGCCGGACGCGCCCGCGGAGCGTCTTAAGGAGGGGGAGGTTGGCGGCGAACCGGGCGCGGGAATCGGCCGAAAAGCGGCGGGCGACCTCCGGGGCCAGGTCCAGCCGGGAGGGGGCGAGCACTTCCAGCACCCCCGCGACCTGGAGCTCGATCGTCCGGTGCAAATCCAGCCCGGGAAGCCGATGGCGGGTCGGCAGCTCGTCATCCGACCGGTAAAATGCTCTAAGGAAGAGGTCCCAATCGGAAGCGACGCCCAAATCCCTGTATATAGGGAAGAAGCGCTGCGGCCAGGGAACCCCGTTCGAGTCCAGCGTTCCCCCGAAGTCGAATAAAACAGCCTTCAAGGTCATCGGATTGGCTACCGGAAGGGCCGTATTCTACTACATTTTGCCCCCTCCCGGCCCTCCCCGACCGGGCCTGACAGGGGCGGTCTTGACAAGGCAGAGCATTCCTGTTATAACACCGACGCTTCACCGTTTCGTCAAAATAAAAAGCGCCGAGCTGCCCTCTGTGCGGGGCACGGCGTTTTTTTTTGGCCCGGGGATTCTGGTTGCATCCTGCAAGAGGGAGCGATCAGGCCCCGTGGTGGCTTGTCGTGTCGGGGGGTTGCGGACGCAAGAGACTTTTGAGATAGTTCGTCGTCGAGAAAAACATGGCCACGGCACCTGAGAAACCAAAACAGCCGGCGGCGCCCGCGAAGGGCGCGGCCGCGCCCGTCGCCGCTCCCGCGAAAGCGGGCGGCGTCGCCTCGATCACGAACAAGGTCAAGGGATTCTTCCTCGGCTCGCGCGAGGTGATCGGCGTCGACGTCGGCAGCCACTCGATCAAGGTCGCCTATTTCAAGACGGAAGGCGGCATCACGTCGCTCAAGACGTGGGGCGTGCTCCCGCTCGATCTCAACCCCGAGGCGTCTCCCGAGCAAAAGAAGCAGCAGGCGGTGAACCTACTCCGCGCGTTCCTCATCCAGAAAGGCGTGCAGGTGAAGGAGGCCGCGACCTCGATCTCCGGCAACTCCGTCATCGTGCGCTACGTGAAATTCCCGAAGCTCAACAAGGACGAGCTCTGGGCCACGCTCGCCACCGAGGCGGAGCCGTTCATCCCCTTCGACATCAAGGACGTGCAGCTCGGCTTCCACATCCTGGGCGACCTCATGGAGGAAGGCCAGAAGAAGATGGAGACCGTGCTCGTCGCCGCGAAGAAGGACGCGGTGCAGGGGCGCGTCGAGGTCCTCGAGGCCGCGGGACTCAAACCCACGATCATCGACGTCGACTCCTTCGCGCTCGAGACCGTCTTCGAGAAGCTCAAGGGGCCGAAGGACGAGGGCGCCGCGACGCTTTATCTCAATATCGGCCACACGGTCACCAATCTCTCGATCATCGAGTCCGGCGTGACGCGCGTCGTGCGCGACGTCTTCATCTCCGGCATTTCTTTCACCAAGGCGATCATGAAGGCGCTGCAGCTCGATATCGCCAAGGCCGAAGAGGCCAAGAAGAAGCACGGCCTCATCATCGACGCCGAGGAAAAGGAGAAGGCCTTGCAGGAAGGCAACCGCGAGGCGCTGGGCGTTTCGCAGGCGATCTCCGGCGTCGTGCGCGACCTCGTCGCCGAGGTTCACCGCTCCGTCGACTTCTATCTTTCGCAGGGTCCCGAACGGTCGATCGGGCGCATCCAGCTGGCCGGCGGCTCGGCCCGCATGCGCAACCTGGCCAAGCACCTGACGGGCGAGCTCAAGGTGCCCGTCGACGTCATGAATCCGTGCGCGTTCCTGAAGACTCCGACGGACGTCCCCACGGAGCTGCAGCCCGCGCTGGGCGTGGTCGTGGGCCTCGCGCTCCGTTCGAACAAGGACTGGGTGTGAGATGATCCGAGTAAACCTCGTCCCGAGGGAGCTCCTCGACAAGGAAGTCCAGCGCCAGCGGATGACGCAGGCCGCGGTGGTGGGCGCCATCGGATTGGTCATCGTGCTTTTCCTGTCCGCCGCGCACTGGTATCGCGCGACGAAGACCGAGGGCGAGTTGGCCGAGCTCAACAAGAAGTACGACAAGCTCGCGAAGATCGTGGCGCAGGTCGAAGAACTCGAGAAGACCGCGAACGCGGTGAAGATCCGGCTGGGCGTCATCAACGGTTTGTTGAAGGGACGCGCGCTCTACCCGTGGTTCATGACCGATCTGCAGTCGACGCTGCCGCCGGGAGTCTGGATGACGTCGCTGACGACCGCGGCGAAGGAGCCGAACGGCCTGACCGTGACGATCGGCAACGCCACCGCGAACTCCTCCGACGGAGTCTCGCAATGGCTGCGCAATTTCGCGGCGTCCGGCAAGTTCGCCGAGCCGAAGCTCAGCGCCATCGCGGTGACGGACAAGGGCGACTCGAAGGAATACAGCTTTTCGATCGGAACGATTTACGAGAACCCGAGGCTGAAATAGCATGGCCGCCCCTAAGATCAAGCTGACTCCGAAGCAGATGCAGATCGCCGCAGGCGCGGTCGTCCTGCTCGGCGCGGGCGGCTTCCTTTACGTGAAGTTTTTCTGGCTTCCGATTTCCGAGCGCATCTCGACCGCCCGGACGGGGATCGAGGAAGTCGAGGGCAAGATCGACAAGGCCAACAAGCAGGCCGCGCGTCTTCCGCAGATCCAGAAAGAGCTCGTCGTGCTGAACCAGCAGGCGACCGACGCGGAAAAGCGCCTCCCGAAGTCGAAGGACCTTCCCGCGGTCATCGACACCCTCGCCAGCCTGGCGAAGAAGCATAAGGTGAACCTCACCACCTTCGCGCCCAGCGGCCAGACGGCCAAGCAATTCTTCATCGAAGTTCCCTATACGATCGGCGCGTCGGGGACCTTCCACGATCTGGGACGGTTCTTCGCCGCGGTCGCCCTCGAGGAGCGCATCTTCAATATCCGCAACGTCACCTTCGCCGGAGGCGGCGCGGACCCGAAGCTGACCGTGTCGTTTACCCTGGTCGCGTACCAATATAAAGGATGACGAGTCCCCTTTCGCTGCTCGCGGCGCTCGCGCTCTCGGCCTTCGCCGAAGGCCCGATGGCGGCCGACAAGCCGCCGGTGCAGGACAAGCCGCCGGCCGCCGCGCCCGCGGGCGCGGTGTCGGTTTCGACCAACATCGCGATCGGCAGCACGATCGAGGAGATCTACACCGGAGCGGCGCTGCGCGACCCCTTCATCGCGGTCGCCGGCGCGGCGAAAGCCTCGGCCATCGCCGCCTTGGCTCCCGGCGAGACGCCCATCCCGGCGGGCACCGTGCCCTCGGAAGATTTCAGCATCCACTCGCTGGAGCTCAAGGGCGTGATGGAGGATAAGACCGGAGGCTTCGCGATCCTCGTCGATCCGAAGTTCGGCGCGAGCTTCGTGCTGCGCCGCGGCAAGCTCTTCGACGTCCGCAATAAGCTGGTCCCGGGAGTGACCGGCATGGTGAAGGCGAAACAGAAGTCCGTGATGCTCATCGGCCCAGGTCCGGAACACGACAAGCGCGTCCTGACCATGGCCGAAAAGGACGAAGAGGAAAACAACAACGAGGGCGCGTCCGCAGACGCCTCCAAGGCCAAAACACAATGAGACCACCTTCCACGCGGCGACTACACAGGCTTCGGCGGCTGTTCCGCCGAGCGACCCTCGAGGCGTCCCGGCGGCTCCTGGCCTCCGGCCTCTCCGCGTCCATCGCGCTCACTCCCGGCGCGGTATTCGCGGCCGACTCCAACCGCGTCTCGCTGCAGGCCGTCGAGACCGCGGCCGACCAGGTGACGCTCAAGCTCACCGCGCCGGCCAAGTACAACACCTTCGTGACGGCGAATCCGCCGCGCCTCGTGCTCGAGCTGCTCAACACGGAAGCCGATCTCGCGGTGAAGGTCATCGAGGGCAAGGGCAAGACGCTCAAGCGCGTGCGCGCCGGACAGTTCGCCGGCGAGCCCAGCCCCATCGCCCGCATCGTGCTGGATCTCAATAAGGCGGTGAACTACCGCGTCGGCGTGAACGGCTCCGACCTCATCGTGAAGCTCGAGGCCGACGCCGCGACCGATGATACCGCCAAGGAAGAGCCGAAGGCCGAAGAGCCCAAGCCCGTCGAGGCGAAGGCTCCCGTAAAGGCTCCGGTCGCGCCGGTCGCGCCCGTCGTTCCCATTCCCGCGGTGAAGCCCGTCGCCGTCGCGCCGGCCGCGCCGATGAAGCCCACGCCGGCACCGACCGAGGGCGCGCAGCGGCTGCGCGGCTGGATGGTGCAGGTCG
>JACRDR010000252.1 GCA_016212845.1 Elusimicrobiota bacterium | reverse complement strand
GCGAGCGCCAGGGTGGGGGCGAGGACGGTGGACGCGGCGAGCAAGGCCGGGAGTATTTTCATGGCTTGAGTGTACGGGGGCCTATTACGGACCGCAGGGGTCCGAATTCCCGATTCTTCCTAGGTCCTTTGGGCTGGGCCCTGGTCAACCGTTTCGTTGAAACGTCGTCGGAAAAGGGCTAAAATCGCCCATCGGAATGGAATGGATCGTCCAGCTGCCGGTCTTGCTGTTTTCGGTGGCCGTCCATGAATTATTCAAGGGACTCGCGGCCCGCGCGCTGGGCGACCGGACGGCCGAGGAGCAGGGCCGCCTGACCTTGAACCCGATCCCGCACCTCGATCCCTTCGGCACCGTGTTTTTGCCCCTCTTGTGCTACGCGATGCGCCTGCCGATGCTCGGCTGGGCGAAGCCGCTGGAGCCCTCCCCGTCGGCGAAGGCCTCGGAGTCCGTGCGGCTCGCCGCGGCGGGGCCGCTGGCCCACGCCGGCCTCGCGCTCGTAACGGCCGCGTGCTACAAGGCGGCGGTCGTGACCCACGTATTCGCGCCCGAGTTCGAGAAGACCATGCTCGACGCCCTCGTCTTCGGCGTGAGCCTGAATCTGGTCCTCGCCTTCTTCAACCTACTGCCCGTGCATCCGCTCGACGCCAGCCGGGCCGTCGCCGGCCTGCTGCCCGCGCCGTGGCGCGGCCGCTACGAGGCGCACGCGCCGTACGCGGGCTACTTCCTGGCGGTGCTGCTCGGCTCGCGCCTCCTGGACCCGGTCGTGATGCGGCCGGCGCGCGCCGCTCTCGAGGCGTTGGCTAAAATGGGGCTCCTGTCGTGAGCAAGGTCCTGATGAGCGGCATGCGGCCCACCGGCCGCCTGCATCTCGGCAACTACTGGGGCGCGCTCAAAAACTGGGTGAGCCTGCAGGACAAGTACCAGTGCTACTTCGCCGTCGCCGACTGGCACATGCTCACGACCGGCTACGACGACACCGCGGGCTTGGTCGACAATACGCGCGAGATGGTGCTCGACTGGCTCGGCGCGGGCGTCGACCCGGAGCGCTCGGTCGTCTTCCGTCAGTCCGACGTGCCCGAGCACGCCGAGCTCGCCCTCCTGCTGGGCATGATCACGCCGCTCTCCTGGCTCGAGAACAACCCGACCTGGAAGGAGCAGCTCCAGGAGCTCGCCAAGACCAAGCGCGAGAAGATGCTCGCCGAGACGAAGGGCGGGACCGCGGTCAAGACCGAAGAATCGACCGAGGCCCGGGAAGAGCTCCGCACCCACGGCTTTCTCGGCTATCCGGTGCTCCAGAGCGCCGACATCCTGATCTACGGCGCGGAAGTGGTGCCCGTCGGGCAGGATCAGCTCCCGCACCTCGAGCTCTCGCGCGACATCGCGCGCAAGTTCAATTCGCTTTACGGCGGGGCGGTGCTGACGGAGCCGAAGCCGCTTCTCACTGAGACGCCGAAGCTGCCGGGCCTCGACGGACGCAAGATGTCGAAGTCCTACGGCAACGCGATCGACCTGCTCGAGACGGCCGAGTCGCTCTCGAAGAAGGTGATGACCGCCTACACCGATCCGACCCGTCTCCGCGCGACCGACCCCGGCCATCCGGAGCCCTGCCCGGAGAACCCGCCCGGCTGCACGGTATTCGCGCTTCACAAGCTTTATAATCCCGACTGGAAGACCCGCGAGGACGAGTGCCGGGCCGGCAAGATCGGCTGCGTCGGCTGCAAGAAGATCCTGCTGCCGCCGATCGAGAGCGCGTTCGCGGCGTTCCGCGAGCGCCGCGCTTCGTACGCGGCGGACAAGACGCGGGTGGAGCAGGTCTTGGAAGCGGGACGGAAGAAGGCGAAGGCGACGGCCGAGCGCACGCTGGAGAAGGTGCGCCGGGCGATGAAGCTGAGGTAAGAGAGCCCCATGGCGATCGCGAAGGAATACGAAGTCCATCTGGAGATGTTCGAGGGTCCGCTCGACCTCCTGCTCTTCCTGATCAAGAAGAACGATCTCGACATCAACGACATCCCGATCTCCCAGATCACTCAGGAATACCTCTCCTACCTGGACCTGATGAAGGACTTGAACCTCGAGGTGGCGGGGGAGTTCCTCGTGCTCGCGTCGACGCTGATGCAGATCAAGGCCCGCACCCTTCTGCCGTCGCAGGAGACCGAAGAGGCCGAGGGTCCGGACCCGCGCGCCGAGCTCGTCGCGAAGCTGCTCGAGTACCAGAAGTTCAAGGAGGCCGCGCGCTTCCTCGACAACCGCGCTTCCGATTTCGCGAACGTCTACTACCGCGGCCAGCCGACTTTCACGGAAGAAGAGAAGAGCCTCAACCTGCGCATCTTCGACCTGCTCGACACCTTCAAGGAAATCCTCGACCGGGCGGAAGACAAGGGCGGCATGCAGATGGCCGGCGAGGAATTCCCGATCGAGGAGAAGATGCAGAAGGTCCTCTACCTCCTCGAGAACAAGTCCTATGTCAGCTTCCGCGACATCTTCAAGGACGAGCGCAAGCGCCTCGGCATCCTCACCTGCTTCATGGCGCTGCTCGAGCTCATCAAGCTCCAGAAGATCTTCGCGCGCCAGGACTTCCACTTCGCCGAGATCCTGATTTACAAGAGAGAGGCCCCGCCGCCCGCCTCCATCTGGCCGAACGAGGGTGAAAAGCCGGCCGAGCCGCAGCCGGAGGCGGTCGCGCAGGCGCAGCCTGTTGAGACGCCGGCGATCCAGACGAATACGATCGAACCGCAGTCCGCCGAGACCGAAACGCCGACGTCTGAATCCCCTACGCCGAACCCCGAGGCGCAATAACATGGAAAACGCCGAGCTGAAAACCACGATCGAGACCTTGCTGTTCATCACGGACCACCCGCTCCCCTTGCCGCGGCTCTGCAAGCTGGTCGGCGTGAAGGATCAGGCGCTGGTCTCCGGCCTCGTTCAGGAGCTCAAGGCCGACTACGAGGGCCGGGGCTCCGGCGTGCAGGTGCTCGAGATCGCCGAGGGCTATCAGATGGCGACGAAGCCCGCGCAGGCGCCCTTCGTCAAGAAGCTCTACGCCGAGAAGATGACGATGAGGCTCTCCACGGCGGCGCTCGAGACGCTTTCGATCGTGGCCTACAAGCAGCCGATCACGCGCGCCGAGGTCGAGCAGATCCGCGGCGTCGAAGTGATCGCCGCGCTCGAGACCCTGCTCGAGCGGCGCTTGCTGAAGGTCGTCGGCCGCAAGGAGACCGTCGGCCGCCCGCTCCTCTACGGCACCACGCCGGACTTCCTCCGCCATTTCGGCTTAAAGAGCACGTCCGACCTGCCCGCGATCGACTCGTTCACTCCTCCCGAGACGCCCGCGCAGCCCGACCTTTCCGAGGCCGCGTGGCAGGACGCCGGGGCCCCGCAGGCTCAGGCGGAGACCGTCGAGGCCGTCGCCGCGGAAGCCGAAGGCGCCGTGCTCGTCGAGCCGGCCGTTCAGGGAGACGAGCTGCCCGCGGAGGCCGCGCCGGAGTCTTTCACCGAGCCCGCGCACGAAGTCTCTCCCGAGGTCGCCGAGCCGTCCGAGGGCGAGGAACGGCCATAGCCTCCTCGCGGCGCCCGTCGGCGAAGCACGCGTCCAGCCCGGTCGGGGAGGAAAGCCTCAAGGCCGTCGTCAGCAATTCTCCGATCGTCCTGTTCGCCGTGGACTCGAACGGGGTGTTCACTCTCTCCGAGGGCAAGGGCCTCGCGGTGCTCGGGCTCAAGCCGAGAGAGGTCGTCGGCAAGTCGGCGTTCGAGCTCTACGCCGGGTATCCCCGGATCGTCGCCAACCTGAAGAAGGCGCTGGACGGTCGGGACTTCGTGGACCGCGTCGAGCTCGACGGCGTCGTCTGGGAGACGCACTACTCTCCGCTGCCCGGCCGCGGCGTGCTCGGCCTGTCGGTCGACATCACCGAGCGCAGGCGCGCCGAGGCGCTCCTCCACCAGCAGTCCGCGGCCGTGCGCGCGTCCATGGACGGCATGGCGCTCGTCGACGGCGAGGGCCGATTCGTCTATCTCAACGACGCGTACGCCAAGATCCACGGCTACGGCTCGCCCGAGACGCTCGTGGGCAAGACCTGGCGCGGCCTCTACCCTTCCGAGGAACTGCATCGCCTCGATCGGGACGTGCTGCCGGCATTCGGCCGCGTCGGCCAGTGGCGCGGCGAGTCGGTCGGGCGCCGCCGCGACGGAGCCAATTTTCCGGAAGAGCTGAGCCTCAGCGCGATCGAGGAGGGCGGCTTCGTCTTCGTGGTCCGCGACATCACCAACCAGAAGGCGCTCGACCGCGAGCGGGAGTCGCTCTTGTCGGTCGAGAAGCTCGCGCGGGCCGAGGCCGAGATGGCCTCCCGCGCCAAAGACGAGTTCCTGGCGATGATCTCGCACGAGCTGCGGACGCCCATGACCGCGATGCTCGGCTGGACGTGGCTGCTGCGCGCCGGCTCGCTGGCCGACGAGGACCGCGTGCGGGCCATCGACGTCATCGAGCGCAACATGAAGCTGCAGGCGCAGATCATCGAGGACCTGCTGGACGTTTCCAGCATCGTGACCGGCAAGCTG
>JACRDR010000251.1 GCA_016212845.1 Elusimicrobiota bacterium | reverse complement strand
CGTGCTCGCCGCCGTCGTAGACGAGCGCCTCGTACGCCTCGTCCGAGAGCACGACGAGGTCCTCCGCCTCGGCGAACTCCATGAGCGCCTTGAGCTCCGCTCGGCCGTAAACGGCGCCGGTCGGATTGTTCGGCGTGTTCACGATCACCGCGCGCGTGTTTTTGCGCACGGCGGCGGCGAGCCGGGCGACGTCGAGCGAATTGCCGGGCATCGGCACGAGGATGGGTTCGGCGCCGGCGAGCTTCACCGCCTCGGGAAAGGTGACCCAGCACGGCGACGGGATGAGGACGGAGTCGCCGGGGCCGGCGATAGTCTGGAGCGCGGTGTAGATCGCCTGCTTCGCCCCGTTGGTCACGAGGATCTCGCCGCCGACGCCGCGACGCGCGAGCGCCTCCTTGAGCTCCGGGAGGCCCGAGGCGGCGGAGTAGCGCGTGCGCCCCGTGCGGATCGCGGAAATCACGGCGCGCTCCGCCTCTTTCGGGAGCGGCAGCTCCGGATCGCCCTCCAGCAGGCCGATCACGTCGTGGCCGGCGCGGCGCAGACGGGCCGCTTCTTGGTACAGACGAAGCGTCTCGGACTCGGCGACGTTCCGGGCGCGCTCAGACAGCTTCGTGATACTGCATCTCCTTGGAATTCATCACGATCAGCCGGAAGACGACCTCGACGAACTCCTCGTTGAGCTTGTGCTCGGAGCCCCAGCCCTTCACCCGGTCGATGAGGGCCTGCTCCCGCGAGCGATCGTAAATCGGAATCCCGAGCACCCGCTTGACCTGGGCGAGCTTGAGCACCCATTCCCGGCGTTCGGCCAGGAGCTTCACGATCCCGTTGTCGACGGCGTCGATGCCGCCGCGGATCTTGTCGAGGTCCTTTTTCGCCTGCGTTTTGGTCATAGCGTGCATTCTACTACCGTTATTGAAAATTTAACATGGTCCCCTTACCCTTATAGCGTATCGCCGAGCTGGACTATTAATGGAAGAAGACCGTCAGATCGATCCCACGGCCGTTACCGATATAGAAACGGCTAGATTGGCCCTGCGCTGGGCGCTCGACCGCATCCGGCTCTTGCAGGAGGAATCCGGCAAGGCGAAGGAGACCGCCGGCAGCGCTCTCGACAAGATCCGCATCATTTCCGACCAGCTCGCGGCCAAGGACGAGACGCTGCGCCGCTGGCAAAGCACCATCAAGGCCTGGGAGACGAACGTCAAGGATCACCAGGCGATGGAAGAGCACATCAAGGAGCGCCTGCGCAAAGAGCTCCTGGCGGACGAGGACATCCGCCACAAGGAGGAAAAGGCCCAGCTCCTCCTCCAGATGGACGCGTTCAAGCGGGAGATCGCCGCCCGCGAGGCGCAGATCGGCCAGCTCCGCCGCGACCTCATCGACGCGGTCAAGGACACCCGCAAGGAGATGGAGTCCGAGACGCAGCACCTCCTCCGCCATCAGGAGAAGGCTCTCGAGGAAACGAAGAACTCGCTTTTGGAACGCCTCCGCATCCAGGCGGAGTCGGTGCACGGCAAGGAGAAGGACCTCGAGGACCAGCAGCGCCTGCTCGACGAGCAGATCAAGGCGAAGGAAATGGAGTTCCGCCGCAAGTACCAGCGCTTCGAGGAGGAGCTCCTCCAGCACAACCGCCAGGTGCTCGCGCGCGAGGAAGCGCAGCTGCTCGAGCGCTTCGAGGCGAAGGTCGCGCATCAAGAATCCTATCTCCGCCAGCGCGAGGTCCAACTCGAGGAGATCCGCCGCCGGCACGACGCGGAGAACCAGAAGAAGTCCGACGAGCTCGAGGCGCAGTACAAGCACAAGTACGAGGCGGAGTGGGGCCGGTTCCAGGAGCGCCTGGAGGCCGAGCGCCGCATGATGGAGGAGCACTACCGCGAGAAGGAAGCGCGGCTCGACTCCCAGGTGCTCGAGCGCAACAAGGCGATCGAGGAGCACTACCAGCAGACCGAGCAGGCGCTCATCGCGAAGTACCAGCAGATCCAAAACCAGCTCATCGGCAAGGAGAAGGAGCTCTGGAAGACGCACCGAAAGGCCCTCGACGAATCGCTCGAGAAGAACCGCGCCGAGCTCGCCTCCACGCGCGAGGCGCTCGAAGCCGATTTCCATTCGAAGGAAGAAGTCCTCTACCAGAAGCAGGCCGAGATCGAGAACCAGTTCGAGAAAAAGGAGGCGGAGCTCTTCCACCGCCAGCAGCAGTTGCAGGAGCAGTACCGCCGCAAGGAAGACGAGCTCGTCCAGAAGTACCAGACCTCCCAGCAGGAGTGGACCGAGAAGGAGCGCAAAGCCTGGGAAGAGCAGCGCAAGCAGCTCAACGAGAACCTCGTCCGCTTCCGGCAGAGCCTCGAAGTCGAGCGCGCCGAACTCGAGGCGGGCTATCAAGCCAAAGAGAAGGAGCTTTACGAGCGGCTGCAGGCCTCCGAGGCCGCGCAGACGCGCGCCCAGCAGGAGATCGAAAAGCGGCTGCAGGAGCGCACCGCCGCCATCGAGGCCGAAGCCCTCGAGAAGGAGCAGGCGTGGCGCGTAAGATTCGGCCAGGTGCAGGCCGAGGCCGACCACAAGTGGGCGCTGCGCGAGAAAGATCTCGTCAACGAGCACCAAAAGCAGCTCGAGGAGCTGCGCGACCGCGCGCGCCAACAGATCGACCACGAGCGCCGAGCGATCGAGGCCCTCTACGCCCGCCGCGAGGAGGAGCTCACCCAGGCGGCGATGACCCGCGACGTCGAGCTCCGTCGCAACCTCCAGTCCGAGCAGTCGAAGTGGCTCGGCGCCCAGGAAGCGTCCTTCGATCAGCTCCGCCGCGAGCTGCAGGACCGCACGATCAAGGAATCCGCGTCGCTCCGCGCGCAGCACGACGCCCGCATGGCCGCGCTCGAGACGCAGCACACGCAGGTGCTTTCGGAAGAACGGCGCGCGCTCGAGTCGCACTATCAAGGACTCGTCAAAGACCTCGAGGCCCAGCGCGGCGAGATGGTGCTGAAGATCCAGGAAGAGGCCCGCTCCCGCTACGCCCAGCTCGAGCGCGAGCGCGAGCTGCATTTCAAGGAACTCGAGAACCGTCTCGAACAGACCTACGGCGAAAAGGAGCGCAAGCTCCGCGACGAGTTCTTCGCCCGCGAGGCCGCCCTCAAGAACGAGGTCTCCAAGAAGGAAGAGAGCTACCGTCTCGCCTACGAGGACGCCCTCCTCAAGGAACGCAAGACGCTGGAGGCCGCGACCGCCCAGCTCGAACGCACTCTAAAGGAGCGCCTCGCCGCGCAGGAAGCCGAGAACCGCGAGTCCTGGCTTCGCCGCGAGCAGGAGTGGGTCACCCAGCGCGACCAGCTCCTCACGCAGGAGCGCGACCGGCTCGAGAACGCGTATAAGCAGAAGGAGCAGCTGCTCCACAACCTGCGGCTGCAGCTCGAGGAGGCCGCCGGAGCGAAGGCGAAGGACCTCGAACTCACGTTCTCCGCCAAGGCCCAGCGCCTCGAAGAAGACTACCAGCGCCGCGCCGAGGAGCTCGAGGCGCAGCGCATCCAGATCACCCTCGACGCCCGTACCCGCGACAGCCAGCTCCAGGACAAGTTCCGCCAGAAGGAAGAGCAGCTCAAGAGCATCCTCGACACGCGAAAGGCCGAGCTCGCGCAGAAGGAGACCGAGTTCCAGCAGCAGTGGATCAAGCGCGAGGCCGAGCTGCAGCAGTCCCTCTCCGACCGCGAGGCGGTCTGGCTCAAAGAGCAGCGCGAGTCCTTCGCGAAGGAGCGCGAGACCTGGGAGGCCCACAAGGAGAAGGAGTGGCAGGGCCGCCGCCAGGAGCTCGAGCTGGCCTATCAGCAAAAGGCGCAGATGCTCGAGGAGACGATCCGCTCCCGCCAGCAGGAGCTCGATCAGACGCTCGTCCGCAAGGAGAAGGACCTCATCGTCGCCTACGACGACCAGGTGTTCAAGGCCCGCACCGAGCTCGACGCCGCCTACCGCGCCCGCGAAGAGGCGCTCGAGATGAAGTACCTCGAGCTCGAGCGGAAGCTCACCACGAACTGGGTGTCGAAGGAAAACGCCTGGAACCAGCAGAAGTCCGAGATGATCGAACGCGAGCTCGCCGGACTCCGCACCGAATTCGCGCAGAAAGAGGCGAACCTCGTCGCCCGGAACCAGGAGCAGGAGAAGCAGTGGGCCGCGCGCAAGACCGAGCTCGAGACGATGGCCGAGCGCAAACAGCGCGACCTCGAGGTCTCCGTCAATCAGGAGCGCGACGCGATCCGCGCCCATCTCGAGCGCCGCTCGAAGGAGCTCGAGGACTCCTACCGCGAGAAGTTCGGCACGTTGGAGGCCGAGAAGTCCCGCGTCAGCGCCTGGCTCCTCCAGAAGGAAGAGGAGCTCGTCGAGCAGTACCAGAAGCGCGAGACCGAAATGCGCAACCAGTGGAACCTCAAGAAGATGGAAGTCACCGGCGCCTTCGAAGAAAAGGTGCGGAAGCTCGCCGAGGAACGCCAGACGCTCCAGAAGGAGTACGAGCAAAAGCTCCGCGAGCTCGAGCTCCGCAACCGCAAGGACCTACCCCGCTCGAACGACTAGGGCTATACTTCGAGAGTGAACTGGATCTTCGGCTCCGCCCCGAAAGATCTCCTATTGATCCTCGGTCCCGGCCTCTTGGCGGTCCCGTTTTTCCGATTGCTCCCCCCCTCGTTCCTGCTCACCGTCCTCGCGTTCCTGACCTTCGTCGTCATCGACACGGGGCACGTCTACACGACGGTGTGGCGCACCTATTTTCGCGGCGAGGAGCGCGCCTCGAGCGCGATCTACTGGATCGCGCCGCTCGGCATCGTCGTGCTCATGACGCCGTGGTTCGCGTTCGGGTTGCCCTACGCGTGGTCGTTCGTGGTCTACGCGACGATGTACCACCACTTCCGGCAGTATTACGGAATGCTCCGGTGGTATGAGCGCCTCAACGGCCGGACGTGCCGGAATTCCGAGTACTTCCTCTATTTCCTGACGATCTTCCCGTTCCTCCTGATGCATTTGCGGCCCGAGCCCGCGCTCCAGAAGATGGCGATGTACGCCGAGCACGACGTGTTCCTCATGCCGAACCCCCTCTGGTGGCGCAATGGGCTATGGCTGCTCGCGGCGGGTTGGTGCGGCTGGCTCGGCTTCGAGACGTCCCTTTGGATCGACGGCACGCGCGAGCCGAACCGCCTGCTCGCGGTGCTCTGTCCTTCGGCGCTCGCCTGCGTTTGCTTTCTCACCGGCGTCGACGTGATCACGCTGATCCTGCCGATGCTGGTCAACCACGGCGTGCCCTACTTCTCGGTGATGACGCTGTCGCTCAAGCGCATCCAGCCGCGAAAGTACACGAGCTGGGCCAAGACGGCGTCGCTCATCGTCGGGAGCGCCGCGCTGTTCGGGCTCATGGAGTACGGCTACGAGAACCTGATCATCGACATCGACAACCGCTACACGTTCCGGCCGATCGGGTTCTGGCAGTCGGCGCTCTTGGGGGTCTACCTCGTGCCGCTCTTCTGCCACTACGTGCTGGACGCCTACATCTGGACCGGCAAGCACCGCGAGGCGAAGCTGGTCTACGGGCGGGCGGCGGCGTCGCCGGCGTTCGCCGGGGCGGGCACGGGCGCGGCTTCGAGCGTCTCGGGCCGCCGGTAGTAGTCGACGACGAAAACCTGGCCGTAGAACCCCGCGTTCCCCTCCGCCTCCACCGAAAGCTGGAAGTCGTGATTTGCCGCGACCTCGCGCTTGAACGGCTCCAGATACGCGGTGACGTCCGCCTGCAGGACTCCGGTCCTCGGGTCGAGCGGCGGCAGCGGGCGTCCGTTGATCTTGGCGCGGAACGCCGTCATACCCCGCGAATACAGCACGAGCTTGGAGTTTCCCGTCCGGCTGTAGAAGCGCAGCGTCCACGACTTGCGGGCGTCGTCGACGAGTCCGACGCGGTTCCACAGCGGCTCGCGCGAGGAGTAGCGGTCGTCGGCGGGATCGGTGATCGCGAGCCTCTTGAACTCCGGCAGGAACTCGTCGATCTTGGGCATGTCCTCGCGGTCGAGAGGGAAAAGTGCGAAGCCCTTCAGCCCTTGCTCGCGCGCGAGGCGGACCTGCTGCGCCTCCACCTCGGGGGTGTGATGCGGCAGGAACAATCCGAGAACGACGCGCCGCGGGTCCACGAGCTCTCCGGCGTTGATCGCGCTCTCCCAGATCCACGTCGTGTCCTTGTAGTAGGACATGAGCACCGCGAAGTCGAGGATACCCGCCTCCAGCCAGCGGCGATAGCCGGTGAAGTTGCGGCCGGCGGCCAGGTTCCACGCGCCGAGCGCCGCGGCGGAGACGTCCATCCGCGGATGAGACCCCTTCACCGCCCAGTAGATGTCCTTCACCGTCTCGCCGACGCGATCGGTCCGCCACTCGTCCCACTCGCGCGTGTGCTCGGCGGGCTCGAGCCCCGTGTCTTTCTTGAAGCGCGCGACGGCGGCGTCGCCGTAGCCGGCGCCCGGCGTGCGCGGCCCCATGCGGGCGGGGAAGCGGACGAAATCGAGATGAATGCCGTCGACCGCGTAGCGGTCGGCGACCTCGCGCGCGACCGCGACGAGATGCTTCTGCAGCTCCGGGTGCCCCCAGTTCGCCCAGTAGTGCTCCTCGACGTAGCCCGGGCTCGGGTCCTTGGCTGGATCGGGAAAGCCGAGCTTGCCGGTCGCGTCGTGGAGGATCCAGTCGGGATGCTTGTTGAAGACATGGTCCGGGGAGAGCGGCGCGGTCGTACTGCTGCGCCAGACGAGCCCGGCGTTCAGCCACGCGTGGACCTGAAGGCCCTTCGCGTGTCCTTTCTCGAGCGCGTAGGCGAGCGGGTCGAAGAGCGGACGGTCCTTCAGCTCCTCGGCTCGCGGGACGAGCTTCGACTCGTAGTAGGCGTCGCCGGAGGCGCGAACCTGCACGAACAGCGTGTTGAGGCCGGCGGCCTCGGCCCACTCTATCGCTTGGTCGATGCCCGCGGGCGAAGTCATCTGCCTCCACGCCACGACCCAGCCGGCGCGCATCTCCCGCTTTTCCTGCCAGGTCGCGGGCGCGGAAGCGGGCACCGCGATCGCGGCGAGGCCGTCGTGGGCCGGGGCGGAGGGAGGCGGCAGCTCGGGAGGGCGCACGAGCCGGGGCGCGCACGCGCAAGCCAGCAAGGCCGAGACGAAGAGTCCGCGCACGCGGCCAGGATAACAGCTTACCCGGGCGGGGTCAACGCGGGCGTCCTAGCCTTCCCCCCCGTCGTCCGGGTACAACGTGTCCTTGATTTCCCGCCGGTCTTCGTCGGTCCCGCTCCCGCCCGAGCCGGCCTTTTCCTCGCCGAGGGCGGAATAGAGTCCGAGGCCGACCGCGACGCCGAGGCCCAATCCGGCTCCGACGTACCACCAGCT
>JACRDR010000250.1 GCA_016212845.1 Elusimicrobiota bacterium | reverse complement strand
GAGCGCCAGCGTCCGGCGCCGGCCGGATTCCGGCGTCTCCTTCCTGCGTAGCTGAATCTCCGGCTCGCTCATGACTATTGAGGAGTATGCGGCTGCTTCGATGGGATTTCAATAGGAAGCGCCTATGAAGGAATACTGACGGAGTCCCGCGGCGTCGTGAAAAAACATCGGCAAGGCCTGCAGAATCCTCGTCAGAGAGGTTTTCGTGGAGGCCCCGGCGCGTTTCCCGCATCCTGAGAGCATGAACGAGCCCACCATCCAGGTTCGCCGGACCGCGGCGCCCGTTTCGGGCCGGAGCCGGACCGCGGTCCTCGCCGCCTTGTATGCCCTGGCGGGCGGAACCGCCGGCGCGCTCTGGGGGCTTTGGTCGCTCGAGGGCGAAGGCCGCGGCTTCCGTTTCGCGTCCTCGCTCGAGGCGCCGCGCAGAGAGCTCGCGCCGCTTAAGCTCGCGGCCCGGGCCGCGAGCGATTCCGAGCCGTCCTTCCCCGAATTGCGCGTGCGGCCGATCCGCGAGTTTCGCGGCGCGGCGAGCGGCACGGGCGCGGCCTCGTCCGGCGCGTTTGCGGCGAACCGGGCTGCGGCGTCGCGCCTCGAGTCCGATTTCGCGGCGGAAGGCGGGCTTTCCGGCAGCGGCTCGAGCGCCGGCGGTTCGCGCGCCTCGTCCGAGCGCTCGACCGCCTACGCGGCGGCGCTCGCTCCGGGCCGGCCGTTCGGCGCGAAAGCCCGCGCGGCGTTCGTGCGTCGCGTCTCTTCGGCGGTCGCGGCGCAGGCCAACTCCGAAGCCCGGGTGTTCCGCTCCGACAGCGGCACCGCCTGGCGCCTCGTGGCCTCCAATCCCGACGCCGAGGTCCCGAACGATCTGCGCGACGCGGTGCACGGCTCGGCGTACGGCTCCGGCGACGAGACGGAGACCGGCCGGCGCGCCTCGGGCCGCGAGGCGGAGAACGCGGTGAAGCTGGGGAAAATCGCGGAGGCGGGCGACGGCCGCGAAGTCGCGGGCCTCGAGAGCTCCGCTTTGTTGAGCCGGATCGACGACCAGTCGCGCCGAGACATCCTCCGCGTGCTTCAAGAGAAGGCCGAGCAGGGAGTGACCGGCATCGCGGCGTGCCAGCATGCCGACGCCGCGGCGGCGTGCATGGAGATGGTGCGCCGCTGCGAAGCCGACGCCGCGTGCCGGCGCCGGTATCAAGGGAGGTAATCCATGGAACGAAATGGAATGGGCCGAACGACGTTCGGGTCGGGCGTGATCGCGCTGGGGGCGATCGGCGCGCTGGCCTTCGCCGGAGCCGCGTCGTTCGTGCGAGGTCCGGTCGAGAACGCGGAGCGGCTGCGCTGGCCGGAGTCCCGGCGGGCGGCCGCGGCCTCGCCGGAGCAGGACGCCTCGGATCGCCTGCCGGCGCTGAGAAGCGAGAACCCCGCGCCGGCGAGTCTGATCGCGGAGCGGGTGGGGCCTTCGGAGGCGCCCGTCCGGCGGAAAACCGTCGCGCCGGCGGGACGCCTCGGCGAGCCGCCGCCGATCGCGGCTGAGCTCTTGGGCGCCGCGCCGGACGCGATGCGCGACGCGGTCTCGGCCGCCGGAGCGGAGCTCTCCGGGGGAGCGTCGTCGGCTCGCGTCGCGCTGGGGGGCTCGAGCGGGGCGTTCTTCTCGATGCCCTCGGCGCCGGCGAAGACGGCCGCGCCCTCGGCCGCCTTCCACGCGCCGGCGAAGCGGCGCCTCGATAAGCTGCACTCGATCGGCGTGGTCCGGGCGCTGCCGACGCGGCTCCGCGCGCTGTCGTCGCTCGGCTCGCGCCAGACGAAGACGACGACCGCGGCGTCCGCCCAGCCGGGGACGGGAACGCCGTCCGCGGCCGTCGCGGCGGCGCCGCTGTCCGGCTCGGCGAGCGCGAGCGTCTCGCCGGCGGCCGCGAGCGTGACGTCGAGCGCCTCGGGGACCACGAGCTCGGGCTCCGGCGGGCTTACGGCGCAGGCGGCGGCCGCGGCGACGGAACCGACGATCTCGCCCTCGCGGCAGGTGTTCGACATGAACTTCCCGCCGCGGGAGATCGTTTTCGAGGTCTCCGGGCTGGACGCGGCGAAGACGACCGTTTGCTACGAGGTGGAGCGGCATCCGCTCTTCGACAAGCCCTCGACCGTGCGGCCGAAGACCTGCGAGAACATCGGCGCGCAGCCGTACATCATGCCGTTCATGACGAACGGCAAGTACGGCAACAAGGAGTGGACCTACGAGAACGGCAAGTGGATCGGGCGCCTCGCGTGGGATCCCGCGATGTGGGCGACCAACGGCATCAAGACGCACTTCGTGTTCGCCGACGCGACGACGAAAAAAAAGGTCGACGGCTACATCGAAGTCGTGCAGACGGGCTGCAACGTCCTGCAGTGCGGCCAGGACCGCAAGCTGCACTACGGCTACTACGGCTTCAGCCCGGCCGCTCCTCCGTGTAATAAAGGAGAGAAGCTCGGCGACGCGTGCTCGATCGGCGCCGGCTGCGCGGTGCCGGTGATCAACCAGTGCCCGATCGAATGGGCGGGCCGATAGTTCCGAAGACGCGCTGAAGTCCCGCGGCGGCGAGCTCGAAAAAACGAGCTGCCGCCGCGGTTTTTTGCTTCAGAGAAGCTTCGGTCGCCGGCCTCGCGCGACCCGGCTATTCTCTACTCAGGCGGAGGGGGGAGAATGAAAATCGAATCGATGACGTGGATCCGGCTGGCGGCGCTTCTGGCGGCGGTAGGAATGATCGGCTGCCGTCCCGGAAACTCGCTGCTGGGTCAGCAGCTTCCGGTCCAGCGCTCGCTGCTCGGGACCTGGCGCAGCGAGACGGGCATGCTCACCGTGTCGCGCGGCATCAAAAATACCTACGCGCTCGACTATGTCTTTACGCTGGATAGCGGAGAGGAGCGGGTGAACCACTACCTTGCGGTGCTGTCCGCGATCCGCTTGGACGAACAGGAGACTCTTAGGATCCTGAACATCCGGATCGGCAATCGCTGGGTTCCGGCCGCGTTCGGGCTGCAGGACCGCAATCTCGCGGAACTGCGCTTTCTTACGGGCGACGGGCTGGAAGAAGAGGGCTGGAACGAATCCGGCTGGCCGGAAGGAGACGCGCTCGCGAGCTACTTCCGGCGCCACCGGAACGACGAGAGTTTCGCGGAAGCCCCGCTCGTCTTCGTCCGGCTGGGCAGCAGAATGAACGGTCTAGCGCTTTGAACGCCGGCTACATCTTGTCGGGGGCGGAGACGCCGAGAAGGTCCAGGCCCTGGGCGATGACGTCGCGCACGCCCGCGCAGAGGGCGAGGCGGGCGAGCGTCGTCGCCGGGTCCTTGGGCTCCAGGACGCGGCACTTCTCGTAGAAGGGGTGGTAGAGGCCGGCGAGTTCCATCAGGTAGCCGCCGAGCGGGTGCGGCGAGAGCTCCGTTTCGCACGTCTCGAGCGTCGCCGGGAACCACGCGAGCTTGACCAGCAGCGCCCGCTCCTCGGGCGCCGTGAGCAGGCTCCCGTCGGCCTTGGCGAGGTCGAAGGCGCCGCCGAGCGTCTTCTCGGCCTCGCGGAAGATCGAGCAGATCCGCGCGTGCACGTACTGCACGTAGAAGACCGGGTTCTCGGAGCTCTGCTTCTTGGCGAGCTCGAGGTCGAAGTTCATGTGCGAGTTCGCCGTGCGCAGCGCGAAGAAGAACCGGCAGGCGTCACGGCCCACCTCGTCGATCACCTCTTTGAGGCTGACGAACGAGCCGGCGCGCTTGGACATCTTCACGGCTTCGGTGCCGCGGAAAAGGTGCACGAGCTGGTGCACGATCGCGTGGAACTGCCAGGGTTCCTTGCCCATCGCGGCGATCGCGGCCTTCATGCGCGGCACGTAGCCGTGGTGGTCGGCGCCCCAGATGTCGATCAGCTCGGTGAAGCCGCGGTCGAACTTGTCTTTGTGGTACGCGATGTCCGGCAGGAAATAAGTCGGGGTGCCGGTGCTTTTGACCAGCACGCGGTCCTTGTCGTCGTCGGCGCCCTCGACCGCCTGCGTGCCGAGCCACACCGCGCCTTCCTTGTCGTAGACCATCCCGCGTCCGCGCAAAAATTCGAGCGTCTTTTCGACGGCCTTGGACGCGTAGAGCTCGCTCTCGAGGTACCAGCGGTCGAACGTCACGCCGAAGCCGGCCATGTCGCGCTTGTGCGTCTCGAGCAGGACCTTCATCGCGTGGCGGCCGAATTGCTCGGGCGTCCAGGAGGCCGCTTCCGCGGGCAGCGCGGCGGCGACGTCCTTCAGATAGTCGCCGTGGTAGCCGTCCTCCGGCACGTCCTTGCCCTCGTAGCGCGCCTTGAGCGAGAGACCGAGCTTCTCGGCCCGGCCGCCCGCGTCGTTGACGTAGTACTCGGCCCACATCGTATGGCCGAGGCGGCTGAAAATCCGGATGAGGCTGTCGCCGAGCGTGGCCGCGCGGCCGGAAGCCAGGTGCAGCGGGCCCGTCGGGTTGGCGGAGACGTACTCGATTAGGACCTTGCGCTTCTTCGCCGCGTGCCCGGCGCCGTAGCCGGCGGGAGCGGCGACCGCGGTCTTGAGGTTGTCGACGAGCGCGCCTTGAGAGAGCCTGAGGTTCACGAAGCCGGGCGGCGCGGGCTCGGCTTTCTCGATGCCCGGCACCGATTGCAGGACGGCGGCGAGCTCTCCGGCGATCTCGAGCGGTTTGCGCTTGAGGATTTTCGCCGCGGGCATGGGCCACGGCACCGAGAGGTCCGCCGGGACGTGCGCGGGGCACGCGGAGTACGTCGGAATCGGCGGCTCGGCGATGCCCTTCTCGAGCGCCCAAGCGCGGACCTTCTCGGAAGCGTCCTTTTTGACGCGCTCGACGATCATGCGGCTTTCGTCTGCCAGCGCTGCTTCGGCGCGTCGTGGTAGAGCTTGTCGAGCGCGTAGAACGAGCGGGCTTCGGCGTGCATGAGGTGGACGAGCAAGCCTCCGAAGTCGAGCACGCGCCAGAGGCCCGAGTGCGAGCCGTCGCGGTGCCTCAGCTCGACGCCGGATTTGGCGAGCGTATCCTCGATCTCGGACTCGAGGGCCTCCAAGTGCGCGGGCGAGGTCACGCTCACGAGCAGCATGTAGTCGGCGACGCCGCTCGTCGTGCGGACGTTGAGGAGCAGGATCTCCTCGCCTTTCTTGTCGTAGGCCGCGCGCGCGGCGGCGATCGCGACGAACTTGAAGGGGCTGGCTTCGGCCGCGTGTTTGGCCATCAGTACGCCCCGTACGACTGCGAGGCTTTTAGCCGCGCGCGAAGCTGGTCCTCGGTGCGGAATCGGATGTTTTCCAAAGCGGAGCTGATGAGTCCGGCCGCGGTGGCGAGCGTGCGGGCGATTTCGTTTTTGATCTCGGGGAAGGGCTCGGCGGCGGCCGTGAGCACGAGGTAACCCTCGAGGCGCTTGGGGCCGTTGAGCGCGACCGCGATCGTCTTGCCGTCGAGCCAGAGCGTCTTCTGGTCCGCGAAGGCCGGAATCTTGGACGGCGCGGGCGAGTCGCCCATCGCGGCGACGGATTCGAACTCCTCGTTGAACTCGTTGTAGAGGAAAGCCGCGCCGCGCCAGCTGCCCTCGATGTGCGGTACGAGGTGGCCGAGGACCTTCTGCAGCAAATCCTTGCCCGACGCGATCGGTTCGAGCAGCCACTGGCTCAAGTCGAAGAGCAGCGCGAGCTCGTTGGAGGAGCGGCGCAGGCGGCGCGTGAGGGTGTGCACGACCTCGGCGAAAAATCCGACCGCGAGCTGGGGGTTCGAGTCGAGCCAGCGCAGGAGATCGCCGCGCTCGAGCTGGAAGACCGAGACCTCGCCGCGCGCGGTCGCGCGCGCGGACCGGGGCCCCGGGTCCATGAGCGACATCTCGCCCACGCACTCGCCCGGCGGCACGATCGCGAGGTCCTTGTACTCGACTTCGCCTTTCTCGCCGAGCACGCGTTTGGAGATCCGGATGTGGCCCTGCGCGATGAAGAGGAGCGCGTCGCCCTCGGTGCCTTCCTCGAAGATTACCGTGCCGTCCGCGTAGGACGACGGCTTGAGGAAGCCCGCCAGCGTCGGGAGCTTGTCGTCGGGGATGCGCTCGAGCAGCCGGAGCGCGCGAAGGGCCTTGAGCTTGGTCGTGTCGTCCATCAGCCCATCAACGAGGCGCGCGACGAGCTGCCCGTGTAGCCGATCAGGCTCTTGAGCGTCTCGAGGCTGTGCGCGTGGTTCAGCGCTTCCTCGGCGTCGATCAGGCCCTGCTTCACGAGCTCGGAGAGCGCCTTGTCCATCGAGATCATGCCGTTCTTGGCGCCGGTGTCGATCGCCTGGTAAAGCATGTGCGTCTTGCCCTCGCGGATGAGGTTGTTGATCGCGGGGGTCGCCACCATGACTTCGCGGCAGGCGACGCGGCCGTTGCCGTCCTTTCTGGGGATCAGGAGCTGGGTGACCACGCCTTGGAGCGCGGTCGAGAGCATGACGCGCACCTGCGTCTGCTGGTGCGGGGGGAACACGTCGATTATGCGGTCGATCGTCGACGGGCAGTCCTGCGTGTGGAGCGTGCCGAAGCAAAGGTGGCCGGTTTCCGCCGCGGTGAGCGCGAGCTGGATTGTCTCGAGGTCGCGGAGCTCGCCG
>JACRDR010000249.1 GCA_016212845.1 Elusimicrobiota bacterium | reverse complement strand
GCGCTGGGCTTCAAGATGACGCCCGCGCTGGAGCATGAAGTCGAGCGGGCGACGGCGGCGGGCCGCGCGCTCCCCGCGGTCCGCGGCTCGGCGGCGCTCGTCGACGGCCGGAAGTCCGCGTCGCTGTACGCGGACTTCCTGCGCAGCGCGTTCCCGGCGACGCTGGACCTGGACGGCGTGCGCCTGGTCGTGGACTGCGCCAACGGCGCGGCGGCCGGATTCGCGCCCAAGCTGCTGAAAAGCTTCGGCGCCGTGGTGTTCGCCGTGGGCGTGAGGCCCAACGGCCGCAACATCAACCGGGGCTGCGGGGCCTTGGCGGCCGAGAACATGGGCCGTGAGGTGCGCCGGCGCAAGGCCCACGCGGGCGTGGCCTTCGACGGCGACGCGGACCGCGCCCTCGTCTGCGACGAGCGCGGCGCGCTCCTCGACGGCGACGCGGTGATCGGCGCGGCCGCGACGCGCCTGCTGTCGCGCGGCTCCCTGCACGGCGGGAAGGTGGCGCTGACGGTGATGTCGAACTACGGTCTGATCCGCTACTTGAACGGGAAGGGCGTGTCGGTCGTGACGACCCCCGTCGGCGACCGCCACGTGACCGAGGCCATCGAGCGCGAGGGACTGAGCCTGGGCGGCGAGAACTCCGGGCACGTCGTGTTCCGCGACTTCGCGCCGACCGGCGACGGCATCCTGACCGCGCTGCAGACCTTGGCCGCCTGGCGCGAGTCGGGCAAACCGATGAGCGCGCTGCGCCGGTTGTACTCGCCGACGCCGCAGACCTTGCTCGCGCTGCGCGTGCGCCATAAGCCGGCGCTCGACGGGCTCAAGAGGACCAGGGCCGCGATCGCGCGCGCCGGCAAGTCGCTGGCCGGCCGAGGCCGCGTGTTCGTCCGCTATTCCGGCACCGAGCCCGCCCTGCGCGTGCTCGTCGAGGGCCCGAATAAGGCCGAGAACGTCAAGATCGCCCGCGCGATCGCCGAAACCTATTTCGCTGAGACGGGACAGACCGAGGAGGCTCATCCATGAAGGAACCGCGCATCAAGCTGGGCGTGAATATCGACCATATCGCCACTTTGCGCCAGGCGCGCAAGGACATCGATCCGGATCCGATCGCGGCCGCGCAGGTCGCGCGCCAGTCCGGCGCGGACTTGATCGTCTGCCACCTGCGCCGCGACCGGCGCCACATCCAGGATGAGGACTTGATCAAGCTCTGCCGCCTCAAAGGCGAGACCCACGTGGAGCTCTCCGACGACCCGAAGATCGTCGCGGCCGTGCTGAAGGCGCGCCCGTCGTCGGTGTGCCTGGTGCCGGAGCGCCCGGGCGAGGTCTCCACGGAGGGCGGCCTGGACGTGGTCCGGAACTTCAAGAGCCTCTCCAAGACGGTCAAGCGCCTGAAGAAGGCGGGGCTGGAGGTCAGCCTGTTCATCGCCCCCGAGGCGCCGTACGTGCGCGCCGCGCGCAACCTGGGCGCGGACGTCGTCGAGTTCAACACGACGGATTACGTCGCGGCCGGCACCAAGCCCGCGCAGAAGGCGGAGCTGGAGCGCCTGGAGCTGGCGGCGTACATGGCGTGGGAGATGGGCATGACGGTCCACGCGGGACACGGCTTGGACTACCACAACGTGGCGCCGATCGCGCGCGTGCCGCACATGTCGGCGCTGAACATCGGCTACTCGATCATCGCGCGTTCCGTCTTCGTCGGCTTGAAGACCGCCGTCTCGGAGATGCGCCGGATGGTGGACTAGACGTATGTGCGGGATCGTCGGCTACGTCGGGCCTAAGAAGGCCGTGCCTCTCCTGATGGAGGGGCTCAAGCGCCTCGAGTACCGCGGCTACGACTCCGCGGGGCTGGCGGCCATCGTGGACGGGGCCATCGAGCGGCGGCGCGCGCCCGGCAAGCTGACGAACCTGGAAAAGGTATTAACGACGAACCCGTTGTCGGGTTCGTCGGCGCTGGGCCACACGCGCTGGGCGACGCACGGCAAGCCCAGCGAGGAGAACTCGCACCCGCACACCGATCCGACCGGCGAGGTCGCGGTGATCCACAACGGGATCATCGAGAACTATCTGGACATCAAGGACCGGATGATCGCGGCCGGAGCGAAGTTCGAGTCCGAGACCGACACCGAGGTGATCGCCCACCTCGTGGCGGAAAAGCTGCGTCAGCTCCAGCCGCCGGGCTCGGCGCCGAAACCGGACCTCAACGAGCCGTTCCTGTTCGAAGCGGTGCGGCGGGCGCTGGCCGAGGTGAAGGGCGCGTACGCGATCGCGGTGCTGTGGTCGAAGGCGCCGGGCGTGATCATCGCGGCGAAGACGGCGTCGCCGCTGATCATCGGCCTGGGCGAGGGGGAAACGTTCCTGGCTTCCGACATCCCCGCTTTCCTGGCCCACACCCGCAAGGCCGTTTTCCTCGAGGACGGCGAGATGGCGGTGCTGAAGCGCGACGGCGTGTCCTTCTTCAACCTCGCGGGAAAGAAGCTGGAGAAGACGCCGATCACGATCTCCTGGGACCGCACGATGGCCGAGAAGGGCGGCTACCGTCACTTCATGCTCAAGGAAATCCACGAGCAGCCGATGTCCTGCGAGGACACGGTGCGCGGCCGGCTGTTCCCGCTCAAGGGCGTGCTGGAGCGCGACTGCGGCATGAACGCCGACATCTTGAAGAAGACGCGCGCGATCCATATGATCGCCTGCGGCACGGCCTACCACGCCTGCCTCGTCGGACAGTATTGGTTCGAGACCCTCGTCGGAGTTCCGACGCGGGTCGAGACCGCCTCCGAGTTCCGCTACCGCGAGACGGCCATCGGCCCCGACGACCTGGTGATCGCGGTCTCCCAGTCCGGCGAGACCGCCGACACCTTGGCCGCGGTGAAGATCGCCAAGGAAAAGGGCGCGAAGGTGCTGGCGATCTGCAACACCGTCGGCTCCGCGCTCACGCGCGCGGCCGACTGGACTTTGTACACGCACTGCGGGCCGGAGCTGGGCGTGGCGTCCACGAAGGCCTTCGTCGGCCAGCTGACCGCGCTGGCGGTCCTGGTCCTGCACGCGGCGATCGGCCGCGGCGCGATGAACGAGACGCAGGGCCGCGCCTTCGTCGACGACCTGATCAAGATCCCGGGCCTGATCCGCGCCGCGCTCAAGCTCGACAAGGCCGTGCTGGCGATCGCGCGCAAGTTCGCCAAGAAGGAGCACTTCCTTTTCATCGGCCGCTACGTGAACTTCCCGATCGCGCTGGAGGCCGCGCTGAAGCTCAAGGAGATCTCCTACATCCACGCCGAGGGCTACGCCGCCGGCGAGCTGAAGCACGGGCCCATCGCGCTGGTCGACGCCGAGATGCCGGTGGTGGTCATCGCGACCAAGTCCCACGTGCTCGACAAGACGATGTCCAGCCTGGAGGAAGTGAAGGCCCGCGGCGCGCAGCTGATCGTGCTGGCCACCGAGGGCTTCGGCGACTTCAAGGACATCGAGCACGTCCTGCGCCTGCCGCCGGTTCCGGAGATCCTGTCGCCGATCGTGAACATCATCCCGCTGCAGCTGCTGGCCTACCACATCTCCGACCTGCGCGGCTGCGACGTCGACCAGCCCCGCAACCTGGCGAAGTCCGTGACGGTGGAATGATGGAACTGGGAGTCGACCTCGTCGAGATCGGACGGATCAAGG
>JACRDR010000245.1 GCA_016212845.1 Elusimicrobiota bacterium | reverse complement strand
GCTTGTTGCCTTGGGTCAAGATCGCCTTCACGGAGCGTTCCATCATCTTGGGCGCGCCCATGTTCGAGAGATCGTCCATGAGCAGCTGCGAGTAGCCCGTGATGGAGGCGAGCGGCGTCTTCAGCTTATGGGAGATCAGCGAAAGGAAGCTCCGCTTGAGCGCGTCCTCGTGCCGCTGCGCGGTCACGTCGCGGAAGATGAGGAGGCGTCCCATCGTCGCGGGCTGGCGTCCCATCCGCTCGAAGCGGACGATGCTGGCCGTGCCCGAGAGGACGAGCGGCTTCGGGTTGTCGCGCACGGCCTCGAAGGCCATGTGGACCTCGGGCGACGACAGGAACTCGTCGACCGCCGGCTTGGTTTCGAGGCCCTCGAAAACGTGCTTGAGGGAGGCGCCCACCTGCACGCGCGCGCCGAAGTGGCGCACCGCCGAGCCGTTGGCCAGGGTCACGGTGCCCGACTCGTCGGCGAGCAGCGCGCCGTCGGTCATCTGCGTGAAGACGGTGTCGAGGCGGGTCTTTTCCTCCTGCACGGAGGCGAAGAGCCGCGCGTTCTCGACCGCGATCGCCGCCTGGGCCGCGAACGCCTCGAAGATGCGGACGTCCTCGGGGGAGAAGCCCTCGCCGATGTGGTTGATCGCCTCGACCACGCCGATCGTCCGGCCCATGAACTTCATGGGCGAGGCGAGGATGGACCGGGTCCTAAACCCCGAGTTCTTGTCCATCGTCGAGCTCCACCGGGGGTCCGAGGCGACGTCGTTGATGACGAGGGTCTTCTGCTCGAGCGCGCAGGCGCCCGCGATGCCCTTGCCCATGGGCAGCCGGATCTTGGTCAGCTCCGGGGCCAGGCCGAGGGCGACGTCGAAATAGAGCTCGTTCGTCTTGGGGTCCACGAGCAGGAGGCTGGCCGTCTCCGCGTTGACGACGCGGGAGGACAGCTGCATGATCGTCTCCAGAAGCTCGGACACGTCGAGCTTCGAGGACAATAGCAAGGTCACCTCGAGCAGCAGCTCGAGGCTCTGGGGGCTCGTGGGCATCCCGCGAAATTATGCCAAATTCCCCGGCGTTTTCGGGCTATTCGAGCTGGAGCTGGTTCTTGCGGAGGACGGTGTCTTTGGCCGACGGCAGACGAAGGGTAGGAGTGGGGCTCGGAGAGGGGCGGGGCGAGGGGGTCGGAGTGGGGGTGGGGGTCGGGGACCCAACGGCCGGCTTCGGCGTGGGAGCGGCCGCGGGCTCCGAGGGCTTGGCCGCGGCGAGCGTCGCCCGGGCTCCGCCTTTGGAGCCGGACGCCGCCGCGCGGACCGGGGCCTCGGCTCCGGTCTCGAGCACCTGAGAGGGATCCGCCGCGCCCCGGCCTGAGACCTGCGTCCCGCCCGCCGCCGCCTCGCCGGCTTTCGCGCGGGCGGTGCCGGCGAGCTGGCCGGCGAGCCAGCGCTGGCAGCTTTCGTAGCGTACGCAGGTCTGTCCCGCCGCCATGCACTGCGCCGCGAGTCCGCTCGTCTTGCAGGAATCGACGAGCCCTTTGCCCGTCTCGAGCTGCTGGAGGAGCTTGCCGCGCTCGGCGGGCTTGAACATCGAAAGCAGGATCCCGGCCGGGGTCGGCGCGGGCGGCGGAAGCGTGACCGGGCTGCCGGGATTCGGCCCGGCGGCGCCGCCGGCGGAGAGCCCCGGTCCCGAGGGGGCCGAGGGCGCGGCGCCCCGTTCTCCGCCGCCAAGTCCTGAGTCCGCCTTGGCGTCCTCCGCGACGAAGCGTTCGCCCGGAGTCGCCGCGGCGGGATCGGCGGCGGGCTCGCCCAGCCCCTCGGCCGCCTGCATGCCGAGCGCGGCGGCCAACTGCGCGGAAAGGGACGCGGCGGAAGGGAGCGGGGCGGTCCTCGGATCGGCGGCGAAGGCCGGATTGCTCGTCGGGCCGCCGGCCGTGGGGAGCCCGCCGCTCACCATCTCGAGACCGGAATGCCCGGCGCCGGCCGAACCGGCGGGCTTGGCGGTCTCGGGGACCGCGGGCGCGGCCGCCGGGGGGTCCGCGACCGGGATTCCCGCGCTTTCGTCGACGGTCGTGCGAGGGACTTTAATACCGAAGATCGTCGCGCCGGCGGCGAGGATCAGGAGGGCCGCGGCGATCGCCGCGTGACGGTGGCTCGGCTGCACGCTGGTAGGATAGCCCCTGAGGAGCTATAGCGCCAGATCGCGGAATTTCGGCGCGCAGGCGGTGGTGAATGAGGCGCGCATGCGTCTCGAGCGCGGGAAATACTGCAGGACCGCGGTCGTGTGCCAGAACGAGCCGTGAACGCAGACCGTCGTGTCCGCGGGTTTGCCTTCCTTTCCGTGATCCGCCATCCGCGAGAGGATCTCGCCGGGCCCGAGCCTGGCCGGATCGGCGAATAGCTCGCGGATGCGCGCGCTCCTCCGTTCGGCGGACTCGTGCACCCGGCGGCCTCTGAGCGCTCGGGGCGCGCGCGCGTCGAAGACGGCGCCGGCCGGAAGCTCGACGGCGCGCATCTCGGACGTCGAGAACGCGTTCGTGTGGAAGATCGCGTCCTCGCCGTCGGCGGGCCGGCGGAGCTTGGCCGCGGTCGACGAGAGCTCGAGCGAGGCGATGTCGCCGCCCGCGTCGGCCAGCATGAGGATGCCGCCGCCCCAGCGGCCGCGCGAGGAAATCAGCGAGGCCGCCTCGGCGACGGTGCCGCAGCGCTCGAGCGCCTCCGAGATCGCCAGGGAGATCGGGCCCGTCGGCCGTCCCTCGTCTTGGGTGTAGGCGTAGTTGTAGGTGATCGCGAGACCTCGCTCGTTGATGCCGTCGACCGCCCCGGCGAGCGGAGCGACCGTGAAGTCGAGCGAGCGGAAGCCGCCTTCGGGCCGGGTCTCGCGCACGGTGAAGTACGGCTGGGCGAGGGGGATGTAGTCGAAGAGCCGCGTGATGACGGGCTCGCCGGATTCGGTCCGGGCGCCCCGGAGCGCGATCGCCGAGCAGGCCGCCGGAGAGGGAAGCGTGCAGCGCTCGCGCGCCGCGGACATGAACGACTCGAAGGCGTTGAGCAGGATCACCGAGTCGAGCGTGAGGCCCGCTCCGGCGGCGATGCCGGAGAGGCGCTCGGCGCCCTTCGGATGGTCGCGGCGCAGCGGCCGCTCGAGAAGCTTGCGCGCCCGCCGCTCGGCCAGGCCCCGATAGACGCCGTAGGGCAGCCACCAAGGCTGGCTCAGCCGGAAAAGCTCGAGCTTGGAAAGGTCCTTTCGCGTCGCCTTGATGTGCGCGGCCAAGGCGCGCCCCTGGGCGAGGCCCAACTCATACGGGCTGCCCGAGCAGACGAGGTCCGGCCGGGCCAGGCTTTCGGGAGGGGGAGCGAGCTCGGGCATGTCCCTAGGGTAGCATACCGTCGAAACAACCGGAATATTGCGGATTCGGGCCTTCGGGGCTATCTATGGAAGGTGACCGCCGGAGCCCTCCTCGCGTTGTGGCTGGCCCTGCCGGCCTCGGCCGCCGACGACGCCGCGTTCGAGGCGGACCGCTATCCCGAGTCGACGCCCGCCGCGATCGTCAAGGCGAACCCCTGCAAGTCCGGTGCTCAGGGCTACGAAGTCAAAGACGTCCTGTTTTCTCTGCGCGCCGAGTACCGTCCGGTGACCCGGGGCCTCGTCAAGGAGCACGTCGCTCCGATCCGCCGCTGGACCGAGAAGCTCAAGGCCGCGGATCACGCCCCGCGTTTCACGCGCGAACTCCGGATCGGGCGCGGCAAGGACGCGGCCTGGGCCGCCACGACCCAGGACGTGCTCGACTCGATGAAAAAAGAGCTGCGGCCGGGCGAGACCGTCTGGTTTTTCATGAGCTTCATCGGCTGCGTCGGCGAGGACCCGGCCTTCGCGCTCGACGAGTACGAGCCGCCGGACGACGGCCTCGACGAGGAAGCGACGAGCGTCGTTATCTGAGGATGCGCAGCGCGGCCACGCCCGCGCCGGCGGTGAGGGCGCCGAAGAAGGCCACGTTGGCGAGCACCGCGGCCACGCTCAGCGCCAGCAGCACCGGACGCCCGCGCAGGGTCGCGGCCGACAACAGGATCAGCGCGATCGCGGGCGGAAAATTCGTCGGCGGCGGGAACGGCATGAGAATCAGGATGCCGCAAAGAGCCGTCATCGCGCCGATCGACACGCGGACCGGGGGCGACTCCATCCATACGGCCGGAGCGGCCGCCGCGGGCTCGACGCGCCGCGCGAGCGAGGCGGCCTTCGTAAGCACCTTGGCGAGCACGGCCCCCGGGAGCCGCCGGCCTTCCCAGCGCTGAGGAACCCACGGCCCCAGCCCGAGCGCGATGCGCGTGCCGGCGATCGCGATGATCACGCCGAGCACCATCGAGAGCCCGGGCATCGGCACGGGGTGCATGAAGCAGACGCCCAAGAAAAGGGTCAGCACCGCGTGTTCGCGCGCGCTCATCCTGCCCACGAGGCCGCCGAGCGTCACGGGCGGGCGGGAGCAGACGTCCGCCAAGCGATTGAGTTCGTCGGAAACGGTCATGAAAGCCGCGGAGGGGGAGGGATTCGAACCCCCGAGGCGCCTTTCGACGCCTGGCCGGTTTCAAGCCGGCTCCATTCGACCACTCTGGCACCCCTCCAGAGTGGGATATGATAGCTGATTGCGGGCATTCAGTACCGTCGGAACCACTCGAGGAACGTGGTGACCGCGTTGCGCTCCGTCGCGCTGTCGCGCCGCAGCTCGGTCTCGAGAGCCCAATTCTTCGCGAGCCGCTTGTGCACGCGCAGCCGCCGCGTCTCCTCCATATCGCTGCCCAACTCCGCGGTCGCGCCGCCCGGCAGCCGGAACCGCACGACGTAGCTCTGGGAGTCAGGGTTGTAGCCCACGTAGTCGATCGGGGTGGAGGCGAACACGAACAGCGACGCGAGCCCGAACGCCTGCTCGGCCAGCGCGGCGTTCGTATGGCCGACGCTGGCGGCCTCGTCGGAGCCGAGCTCGGACGGCTCCTTGCCGAACAGGAGAAGGCCGAGGATCTGGCTGCGGTCCATCGGCGGATCGCTTTCGAACTTTACGCGCGGCTTGGCGGTGCTGCCCAGCAGCAGGATGCGGATTTTTGAGTCGCGGGCGCGGTAGAGGATCGAGGCGTTGACGGAACCGGCGTTCGAGCCGGAGGACTGCCGCAGCTCGAACTTTTCGACGAGCGCCTTCCGCCGGAAAAGCTCGACTTCGAACGGCTCGGTGCGCGCCGCCGCCGCGGAGACGCCGACCTTGTCCCGGTCTACGTCGAGCCTCAAGGGCACCGGGTCTTTCAGCAGGTTCGTATGCAGGCGCACCGGCTTGTCGGGAGTGCGCACGCGCAGCTGCAGCGCCAAAGGAAACGGACGCGGCTTCGGCGCGGGCGCCATCCGCAGGTCTTCGTCGTCGGCCGGCATGCGGCCCGGCTTGATGCGCGAGTCGATCGCGACTCTCGGCGGCGCCTGCAGCTCCAGGTAGGGCAGCTGCAGCGCGACGTCGAGGAGGTCCCAGCGGATCGAGGCCTCGAAGGAGCGCTCGGGGGTCCACAGCTTCCGCGCCAGGACCTCGCCGCTGACGCGCGTCGTGAGCGACTGCGAGCCGTCGCCGAGCGCCGTCTTGCCCGAAAGCTCGAAGCGCTGCGGATCGGAGCGGCCGTCGCCGGAGCCCGACACCCGCAAGGACGCCGGGCCGCGCATGGAGTTGAGCGGCGCGGGGACGGCGAAGGTGCTGGAGGAAAAGTACTCCACGAAGCGCTCGAACTTCGGTATCTCGATCGTCAAGTCGGCCTGATGCGAGAGCCGCAGTCCTCCGAGCGGGCCGGCGGCCTTGGCCGTTAGCTTGCCGCCGAAGCGGTACCAGTCTCCGGCCGGCTCTATCGTGGCGTCGATCGCCGAGTCCAGGTCGCGTCCGCGCGCGAGCGCGCCTCTCGCGTCGACGCGCCCCTTGAGGATTTTCGGCGCGTGGGGGCCGAACGGCTTGGGCGTCAGCGACCACGCGCAGCCGAGCGCGCCGCGCTCGACGCGGAGGCGCTTCTTGCCGAAGCCGAGCGACAGCCGGCAGCCGTCCAGAGTCGCGGACCGTACCGGGCCCTTCGGGTCGAGAAGGCGTCCCGAGAGGCCGGACTCCCAGCCGGAGCGGCCTCCGATTCCCGAGACGTCGAGCGAAAGCGTCCGTCCCTTCGAGGCGAGCGAGCCTTTCGCCGCGAGCGCGGCGCGTCCTCCCGGCACCGGCCAGGCGCGCGCCTGGGCTAGAGCGCTCCCCAGGGGCCCGGCGTCGGCGCGCGCGGACGCCGAAAGGCTC
>JACRDR010000244.1 GCA_016212845.1 Elusimicrobiota bacterium | reverse complement strand
TTGAGCGCGAGCTTCCGGTAGGCGGCTTTCAGCTCCGCCTCGGACGCGTTACGCGCGACCCCCAGGGTGTTGTAGAAGTCCTTGGCCATCGACGATCGTTAGCCCTGCTTCTTCTCGTCGACCACTTCCGCGTCGACCACGGTGTCGTCCTTTTTCTCGTGGCCGTTGGCGGCGTGGCCGTTCGCGGGCTGGCCCGGCTGCGGCTCGGGTCCGGCCTTCGCATTGGCGTCCTTGTACATCGCCTCGCCGAGCTTCTGCGCGGTCTTGAGCAGCTCTTCTTTCGCCTTGCCCATGCGGTCGACGTCCTCCGACTTGATCGCCTCGCGAAGATCGCCGAGGGCGCGATCGATCGCGCCGCGCTCTTCCTGGGAGACCTTGTCGCCGTAGTCGCGCAGCGCCTTTTCGGTCATGTAGACCGCCTGCTCGGCCACGTTCTTCGAGTCGATCTTGGCGCGCGTCTTCTTGTCCTCGTCGGCGAACTGCTCGGCCTGCTTCACGAAGTTCTCGACCTCGGCCTTCGACAGCTTGTTCGGGGCCGTGATCGTGATGTGCTGCGTCTTCTTCGTGCCGAGGTCCTCGGCCTTCACGTTGAGGATGCCGTTGGCGTCGATGGAGAACGTCACCTTGATCTGCGGGACGCCTCTCGGGGCGGGCGGGATGCCGTCCAGGTCGAACTTGCCCAGCGGCACGTTGTCTTTGGCCAGCGGGCGCTCGCCTTGGAGGATGTTGACGGTCACCGCGGGCTGGTTGTCGGACGCCGTCGAGAACGTCTGCGACTTCTCGACGGGGATCGTCGTGTTGCGCTCGATGAGCGCGGTCGACACGCCGCCGAGCGTCTCGATGCCCAAAGTCAGCGGGGTGACGTCAAGCAGCAGGACGTCCTTCACCTCCCCGGTAAGCACGGCGGCCTGAATGCCGGCGCCCTGCGCCACGCACTCCATCGGGTCGATGCCGCGCTCGACCTTGCGGCCGACGTAGTCCTCGACGAACTTCTGCACGATCGGCATGCGGGTCGGGCCGCCGACCAAGATGATGCGCGTGATGTCGGAGGTCTTGAGCTTCGCGTCGGTCAGCGCCTGGTCCATGGACTGCTTGCAGCGGCGCACGATCGAGTCGACGAGGTTCTCGAGCTTGGCGCGCGTGAGCTTCAGCACCAAGTGCTTCGGCACGTTGTTCTCGGCCGCGATAAAGGGCAGGTTGATGTCGGTCTCGAACACGTTCGAGAGCTCGATCTTCGCCTTCTCGGACGCCTCGCGCACGCGCTGCATCGCGGTCGGGTCCTTTTTCAGGTCGAGGCCGGTCTCTTTGCGAAACTCGCCGCAGACGAAGTCGACCAGCGTATTGTCCATGTCCGTGCCGCCGAGCTGCGTGTCGCCGGAGGTCGAGATGACCTCGAACACGCCTCCGCCGAAGTCCATGATCGTGACGTCAAGCGTGCCGCCGCCGAGGTCGAACACCAGGATCTTCTCCTCCTGGCCTTTCTTGTCGACGCCGTAGGCGAGACACGCCGCGGTCGGCTCGTTGATGATGCGCACGACCTCGAGGCCGGCGATCTGGCCGGCGTCCTTCGTGGCCTGGCGCTGGTTGTCGTTGAAGTAGGCGGGGACGGTGATGACCGCCTTCTCCACCTTGTCGCCGAGGAACGCCTCGGCGTCGCGCTTCACCTTTTGAAGCAGAAACGCCGACAGCTGCTGCGGCGTATATTCCTTCCCGTGCATCTTATAGTGGAAGTCCTGGCCCATCTTGCGCTTGAAGGCGGTCATCGTGCCCTCGGGGTTGGCGACCGCCTGGCGGCGCGCCGGCTCGCCGACGAGGAGCTGCGAGTCCTTCGTGAACGCGACGTACGACGGGAACGCCTTCCCGCCCACGCTCGCGCCTTCGGCCGACGGGATGATGGTCGGCTTGCCGCCTTCCATCACGGCCGCCGCCGTGTTCGACGTCCCTAGATCGATTCCGATGATCTTGCTCATGAGTGTCCTCCCAGATTAGTGTTTCGACTCTTGCGGCAAATCGGCTTCCTGCGCCTTGGCCTTGGCGACGCGCACTCGCGCGGGCCGCAGCACCTTCCCTTTGAGGAGGTAGCCGCGCTGGAGCTCCTCCACGACCGTCCCTTCCTGCCACTCGTCCGTCTCGACGAAGCCCAGCGCCTCGTGCTGGTTGTAGTCGTAGGGCTTGCCGACGGTCTCGACCGGCGTCACCCCCTCCGACTCGAAAAGTTTCGTGAACTCCTTGAAGATCAACTCGAGACCCTTCGTGAGGTCGTCCACCGGGGCCTTCTGCACCTGCTCGTGCGCCTGGAGCAGCACGTCGTAGAGCGGCAAAAGCTTGTCGAGAAGGCTGGAGCGGCCCGACTGGATCCACTCCGGCCGCTCGCGGTCCACGCGCTTGCGGTAATTCTCGAACTCCGCCTTCAACTTCAAAAGCTGGTCGTAAAATTCGTTCGCCGGAGGCGCCGGCTGAGGGGCGGCCTTCGGCTCCTCTTGCGGCGCGGGCTTCGACTCGCTCACGACTTGAGCTCCCGTCCGTCCTCGGTCCATTCCTCGAGCGCCTTCGTCACGATCGACGAGACGTGGTTCACCAAGCCCATCATGCGCGAGTACTCCATGCGCTTGGTGCCGAGGATGCCCAGCACGCCGATGACCTCGCCTTGCCAGCGGTACGTCGAGGTCACGAGCGACACGTTCTTGAGCTCGGCGATCCGGGTCTCGTGGCCGATGCGCACCATCGGCAGCGCCGACGGCTCGCCCTTGCCGCGCGATTCCTGCAGGATCGTGTCCATCACCTGCGTGAGCGAGTGCTTCTCCTCGATGACCTTGATCAAGGACTGCAGTTCCCGCGGGTCGCCCAAGTCTTCGGGCCGCGCCAGAATGTTCGTCGCGCCCTCGAGGAAGAGCTCCGGCGGCGGCGCGATCTCGGAGACGTCTTCCAGCAGCTGCTGCGCCAAGTCGCCCAGCTCGGCGAGCTCGCGCGAGGCCTGCTTGATGCGGGACTCGACGGTCGCCTGCACTTCCTGGATCGACTTTCCCTGGATGTTGTCGTTGAGAAAACGGTTCAGCGTGTTGATGCGCGAGGCCGTGGGCGTAAACGTCAGCTGGATCGGCCAGTGGCGGATGAGCCCCGCCTGAGTCACGAGCACCGCCAGCACCTGCTTGCCGCCGAGCGGGATCAGTTCGAGCCGGCGCAGGTGCTGCTTCTCCACTTTCGGCGAGAGCACGAGACCCGCGGACTGCGAGACGTGCGACAGAAGCCGCGACGTCTGCGCGAGGAGATTGTCCATCTCCGCGATGTGGGTCAGGTACTCGCGCTCGATGCGCTCCTTCTCCTGCGAGGCGAGCCGCTGCACGCCGCTCAGGTAGTCGACGTAGAACCGGTAGCCCTTATCCGTCGGCACGCGGCCGGAGGAGGTGTGCGGCTGGGCCAGGAAGCCGTCGTCCTCGAGCTCTTTGAGGAGGCTTCGGATGCTCGCGCTCGAGAGCCCGAGGCCCGCTTCCTCCGAGATGTCCTGGGAGGCGATCGGCCGCGAGTTCTTGATGTAGGAATGGATGACCCACTGCAGGAGCTTACGCTTCCGCTCCTGGACGACGTGGGGGTCTAGCTGGCGCATATTAGCAGTCGCGACTCCTGACTGCTATTATAGCCGACCCGGGGGCCTAAAATCCAGGTCAGCGGCGGGCCAGGAGATCGACCGGGGTCCGCGCCCGGAACCAGACGTCCTCGTAGTCGCCCTGGCTCCCGTCGAGGCGCTCGAAACGGGCGCCCGCTTGGCGCATCGTGTCGTTGCCCTGGCCGTCGAAGTCCGCCACCCGGACGGGCTCGGACGCGGAGAGGCGGAGCCGGGCGACGCCCGCTTCCTTTAGAGAGATCGCCTTGGCGTTGAGGCCGCCCACCCGGACGCGCAGCCCGACGCGCGTCTCGAGGGCCGCGAGCGCCGCCGCGTCGAGCCAGCCGTCCTTCGCCGCGACGCCCGCCTTGGAAGCGAGCGCCTTCAGCGCGTCGAAGCCGTTCGCGAAGCCGTCGGAACGGCCGTTGCCGTCCAGGTCGGTGCCCGTGCCGAGAAGCTCGCGGGCGTGCTCCCCGGAAATCCCGTCGCCGTCGGCGTCGAACACCAGCAAGCCGTCCTTCGAAGACAGGTCCGTGAAGCGGTCGCGCAGGCCGTCGCCGTTGATGTCGTAGCGCACGCGTCTAGAGGCGGTGCGCACTCCGTCCCCGTCGAGGTCGAGCACGAGCGGCGACGGATGAATCTCGACGCCCTGGGCGCGGATCTCGGACTCGGTCGGGAAGCCGTAGCGCCGGGCGGTGATGTCGTCGACGACGGGGAAGAGCTTCCCATCGGCGCCCCGGCAGATAGTGCCGGCCCAGCGGCAAATCGGCCGGCCGGGATTGTGATCGACCACTTCCTTCGGGAACAGGGCCTGCTTGTTTTCGGCGAACATCTCGAAGACCTTCACTTGCGCTTCCGGCCTCCAGCCGCGATAGGTCTCCAGTCCGCACCGCCCGGTACCCTCGCACGAAAGCTCGTAGTCGATCTCGTCGCGAGTCCTTCCGGTCACGACCGGCTCGTCGGCGGCCGAAGCCGCGGGCACCACACCCGCCGCATCGACAATGGAGTAGATGATTCCGTTCGCGACGACGTCGGCCTGACGAACTCCTCCGGTGGCCGACCGGAACGTCCGGCGCCGCGGCGCGGACGGCGCGGCGGGGGCCGAGAACGCGACGGCCTTATCCTTCTTCTCCGCGACCGGCTTCGGCTTGGGCGCCTCGTGCTTGGCGAGCATCCAGATCTCGCGCTTCTTCGAAAGAAGGATCGAGCGGAGTCCGTCCTCGTCCCCCGCCGCGTAAGCGAAGAGTCCGGAGAGCGAGCCCTTGAGCGCCAGGGAAGGCCCCATCGCCTCCGGCATGATCTTTCCGAGGGAGACCGGGGCTTCGCCGACGGGAGCGCGGGCGAGCTCGGAGGGCGTCACGCTCCGCTCGAGGAGCATGGACGTCAGGCCGTCCTCCTCGCCCGCCGCCGCGCGGCCGCCGGGCGAATAGGAAGTCAGCGCGTCGGGCGCGATTTCCGTAGCGGCCGCCGGGATCGGCGACGGGGCGACGGCCGGGGCCGAGGAAGGCTCCGGAGCCGGCGCGGACGAGCGCAGCGAAAGGGAAGCGACGCCGATGAACGCGCAGGCGGCGGCGACCGCCGCGCCGTGCTCGCGCACGACGCGGACGGTCCGCGGCTGGGGCCGCAGTACGGGCTCGGACTGGAGGGCGAGATCGATCGTTCCGTTCATGCCCCCAGAATAGCGGGGCCCGGATACGGCCAAGACTAAAGACGATTAAAGAACGAGAAAAAGAAATGGGCCGCGAGCTCTTCGCTCGCGGCCCATCGCTCGATGCGGCTGTTAAGGCTTGCC
>JACRDR010000248.1 GCA_016212845.1 Elusimicrobiota bacterium | reverse complement strand
TTCGCCGCGTAGGTGAGCCGCCCGGGATAGACCGCGCGCACCTCGCGAATGACCCGTTCCCACTCCCGCTTGTGGAGGATGCCGGAGGTCAGGAACAGCTCCGTGCCGACGACGAACAGCGCGCAGTCCTCTTCGGCGGCGAGCCGCGCGTAGTGGGTGATGAACGCGCGATACTCGCCGAACCATACCGTCCCGTCGGCGGGCTGCAGCAGCGAGCGCGGAAGGTCTCCGGGCAGGTCGACGTGCGGCTTGAGCGCCACCGAGAGCCCGAGAGCCCGGGCGCGGCGGATGACCGCTCGCACCGACTCGTCCGTCGGCGTCTTCGCGGTCCGCGTGAAATGCGAGTCCCGGCGGCTCGAGGCGTACCACGTCGGCGTGATCGCGACCCAGCGCGCGCCGGTGGCCGCGAGCCTCCCGAGACTTTCGGCGGCGGGAGCGCCCGCGTACTGCTCGGCCTGCCAGGCCGGGAAGTTGAAGCCGTACATGCCGAGCCCGCCCGCGCGCGCGGACGCGGCGAACAAGGCGAGGGCCAGGAGCGGGAGGCTCACGCGCCCGATTCTAGTCTTTTGGGAAGTATTTTCGGAGGACGGACTTCATGCCGTCGTGGGGCGTCAGGTCGTAGGGGGACTTTCCCGAGAGGTCCCGCCCCGCGAACGGGTTCGGCAGATCGCCCGGCTGGGCCGGGGGGAAAACCGTGCGGGCGTCGATCTTGGCCAGCGGGTCCGCGCCCTTCTTGAGGAGGAGCTTCGCCAGTTCGACGTTGCCCGCCGCCGCGGCGTAGTGCAGCGGCGTGACGCCGTGCTTGTTGCGGATATTCACCTCCGCGCCTTTGTCCGCGATCATGCGCGCCAGCTCGATGTCGTCCCGCGCGCAGGCCATGTGCAGCGGCGTGTCGCCCGCCGTCGACACCGGCCCCGGGTCCGCGCCTTTGTTGAGCAGCGCGTCGGCCACGTCGTCGCGCCCGAGCGCGGCGGCCGTGAACAACGGCGTCTCCCCGTGGTCGTCCCTCGCGTCGAGATACACGCCCAGCTCGTTGAGCACGACGACGACGTCTCTGTTCTGCGCGAAATGCAGGCCGTTCCGCCCGTGCTTGTCCTGCGCCGTCGCGACGCCGTCCGCTCCGACCATCCTCACGATTTCGGCGTAGCCGCGGGCCGCGGCCTTAAACAACGCGTCCCTCCTCGCTCCGAATTCCGGCCGGCGCTCGACGAGGAGCCGCACGATCCGCTCCGCCTTGTAGTCCACCGCGGCCGAGAGCGAAAGCCCGACGATCGTCGGGTCCATAGGCGCGTTCTCGTGGATCAGCTGGAACGCCGTCGGCTCCGCCGTGCTCTTGAGCAGCGCCGCGACGGCCGGTTCCCCGTCGGAGGCGCGGATAGACAATGTCCCGCCCTTGCCGAACAACAGCTCTCCGAGCTCCACCGTGTTCGCCCACCACATCGGGGTCCGTCCCGCCGCGTCGCGCGCGTTCGGATCCGCGCCCTTGAGGAGTAGAAGCTCCGTAATCGTCGCGTCCCCCGCTTTCACCGCTAGATGGAGCAGCGAGTCCCCGCCGACCCTCTCCGCGATCTCCTCCGGGCTCGAAAGCTCGAGCAAGAGCGCCGTCAGCTCCGGACGCTTCCGGGCGACCGCCAATTGCAGCGCCGAGTACGGGGGATCCGCCGCCCGGCTTTGCAGGGACGCCTTTCTCTGCAAGAGCGCCTTTGCGACCTCCCGGCGGTCGTCGTTGATCGCCGCGTGCAGCGGCGTCATGCCGCCCAATCCCTTGGCCTCGATGTTTCCGCCGCCTTCAAGGAGTGCGCCGACCACCTCGGGAGAGCCGGCGACGTGAAGCCCCGTCCATTGTCCCGACGGGTCCTTCGCCTGCGCCAGCGCCGGATCGGCCTTGAGCCCGGCTTGCACCGCGGCCAGTTGTCCCGCGCGAACGGCCGCGAACCACGTTTGCGGCTCGGCCTCCGGAGCCTTGGCTTCCGGCTTCTTCTTGCAGGCGCCCAGCGCCAAAAGGGCGGAAAGGAAAATCGCGCGACCCGTCATGCCGCATGAGGATGCCGCGTGCGCCGCCGTCCGTCAAGCCTGGGCACAACCAATTCGTTGCGGGTTCTTCATCGGGCCGGGGGCGCGACGGCGCCTATACTGCCTTTATGAAACACGCGCGGATGGCGCTGCTCGCTGCGATCTTGGCCGCATGTCAGACGGTGCCTTTCACGGGAAGGCGGCATCTCGTGCTGGTGCCGGAGGGTGAGGAGGTCGCGCTCGGGGCGCAGCAGTATCGGCAGGCGCTGTCGGAGGCGAAGCCGTCGACGGACGCGCACGCGATCGATCAGGTCAAGCGCGTCGGCGAGCGGTTGGCGATGGCGGCCAACCGGCCCGAGTACAAATGGGAGTTCAACGTCATCGACGATCCGAAGACGATCAACGCGTGGTGCTTGCCCGGAGGCAAGGTGGCGGTGTACTCCGGAATCTTGCCGGTGGCGCACGACGACGAGGGCCTGGCGGTGGTGCTCGGGCACGAGATCGCGCATGCGCTGGCGCGCCATGGCGGGGAACGCATGAGCCAAGGACTGGTGGCGCAGCTCGGAGGGGCCGCCCTGAGCGCGGCGCTCGCGAGCAAGCCCGAGCAGACGCAGCAGCTCGCGATGCAGGCGTACGGGTTGGGGGCGACGGTGGGGGTGCTGCTGCCCTTCAGCCGGGAGCAGGAGAGCGAGGCCGACCGCATCGGTTTGATCCTGATGGCGAAGGCGGGCTACGACCCGCAGGCGGCGGTCGGCTTCTGGGAGCGGATGGAGACGGCCGCGGGAGGCGGCGGAGGCGGGCTCGAGAAGTATCTCGGAACTCACCCTCCGACGGCGGATCGCATCGAGGCGATCCGCAGGCACCTGCCCGAGGCGCAGGGCTACTATCACCCGTCCGGAGGACGCTGATGCTGGGCGGGTTCGGGCGCCTGAGCCTCTCGTCGCGGGACCGCGTGATGGTCCTTTCTCCCCATCCGGACGACGACGCCGCGGCCTGCGCCGGGCTGCTCAGCAAGGCCGGGAAGCTCGGGATTGGGGTGCGGCTCGTGTACTTGACGCAGGGCGACGAGCGCATCTTCAAACCGTGGCGCGGGCGTCCGTACGTCACCGCGGGCGCGGTCCGGCGTCTCGGCGGAATCCGGCGGAGCGAGTCGTTGGCGGCGGCCAAGACGCTCGGGCTCAAGCCCGAGGACCTCGTGTTCCTGGGCTACCCCGATCGCGGCGCCCTCGAGCTGTGGCTGCGTCATTGGCGCGGACGCCCGCCGATGAGGAACTCCCGGACGCGCACCGACCGCGTTCCCTACGAGGGCGCGCGCACTCCGGGCGCGCCGTACCAGGGCGACCGCCTGCTCGAGGACCTCGTCGAGGAGATTCGCGAGTTCAAGCCGACGAAGGTCTTCGTGTCGCATCCGGCGGACCGGCATCCCGATCATCGCGCGATGCACGCGTTCGCGCGCGCGGCGCTGTGGGACCTCGAAGGCGAGGTCGAGGCCGAGCTGATCCCCTACCTCGTCCACTACGAGCGCTGGCCGGCGCCGGCGGGCTACTTTCCGGGCGCGCCTCTCAATCCGCCGGATAAGCAGCGCGACGCGGCGCGATGGCTTCTTCTGCCGCTCGACGAGAGCGAGGTGCGGCTCAAGCGCGCGGCGACGCTCGAGCACCGGACGCCGCAGCGGTTCCGCCCGAAGTCCCTGCGCTCCGCGGTGAAGCGCAACGAACTCTTCGGCGACCTGCCTCCCGCGCGCTTGGGCGCGCCGGGCGTCTTCGTCCCGTTTCTGGGCGGCGACGTGCGAACGCCCGGGATCGAGTACGCCTCCGCTTCGATCAAGGAAGGCTCTCTACGCTTTCGCTTCCGGCTCAGCGCGTCGCTCGCGCTGCTCGGGGGCGTTTCCCGGCACGTGTTCGGCCACCGCCGGGGGGAGAAGTGCGCCTCGATGCCCAAGGTCCACGTGCGCGCCGGCCGCTGGGTCCGGCGGATCCAGGACGGCGAGGTGGCGCTGCCCCGCGCGACGATTCAGGTCAGCCGGCGGGGGCGCGACCTCGAGCTCGCCGTGCCCTTGGACACGCTGGGGCGTCCGGATCGCTACCTCGTCGCGGCGCAGGCGACCGCCGGGCCCGTGGTGCTCGGACGCGAGACGTGGCGCACGCTCGAGTAGTGCCGGATCCTTTGTTCCGCCTGGGCGCTTCGCTCTTCCTATGTTAGGGCCCGCCGGCCCGGGTCCGGTCCCGCCTCCCGGCTAGACTAGGGAAGGATGACCGACGCCCTGGCCTTGGCCGCCGTTCTCGCCGCCGGTTCCGTCGTCGCTCCCGCCCCCGTGCCTGAGATCGGCGCCGTGAAGGAGGTCGAAGCGGTTCTTCCCGCCGGCCGCTTCCTCCTACAGTGGCGGGAGCCCAAGAGGGTCCGAAACGAGAAGTGGGCCGAGCTCCTCAAGGGTTCGCGGCTGTTCGAGGACCATATCGACGCGCTGAACGCCCACTACGCGCTCCCCTTCGACATTCCGGTCGTCGCCGAGGATTGCGGCGAGCCCAACGCGTACTACCTCCCCGAGAAGCGCCGCATCCGGATGTGCCACGAGCTGCTCGGCGACTCCACGCGGCGCATCCGCCCGCACGTCTCGCCGCGCCGCTCCGCGCCGGACGTCGCGCTCGCCGACGTCCTGCACGCCTTTTACCACGAAGTTGGCCACGCGCTGATCGACGCCTATAAGCTTCCGACCGTCGGGCGGGAAGAGGACGCGGTCGACCAGTTCGCCACGCTGATCCTTCTCGATTCGGGACCCGCGGGCGCCGAGGCCGCCCAAGTCGCCGCTCTCGAGTACAAACTCAGCGCCCGGGAGTCGAGTCCGGATTTCGCGGACGAGCACTCCGTCGACCGCCAGCGAGCCTACAACATCCTCTGTCTCGTCTACGGCGCCCATCCCCGAAAATACGCCGGCCTGATCGGACGCGGAAGTCTCCCGAAAGCGCGAGCCGAAACCTGCCGCGAGGAATACCTGCATCTCAAGGACGCCTGGAAGCGCCTGCTGGCGCCGCACTACCGGTTGTAATCGAGCCAGCGGCCCAGCCAAGCCTTCACGGTCGGGGTCAGGCGGGTCCGGTTGTACGCGTCGGCGGCGCGCTTGAGCGCCTCCGACTGCGTCGGATAACAGCGCACGACCTGCGCGAGGGCTTTAAGACCGACGCCGTTCGTCATCGTCGAGGAAAGTTCGTTGATCAAGTCGCCGGCGTGGCGCGCGACGACGGTCGCGCCGGCGATCTTATCGGTTCCCTTTTCGACGTGGAGCTTGAGGAGGCCGGAGGTTTCGCCGTCTAGGACGGCGCGGTCGACTTCCGAGAGCGGAACGGCGAACGTGTCGACGGCGTCGGAGGCTTGCACGCCGACGTGGGCGAGCTCGGGATCGGAGTAGACGGTGGACGGGATCACGACCGAGCTCCAGCGGCGGCGGCCGAAGAACAGCGCGTTCTGGATCGCCAAGCGGGCGGCGGCGTCGGCCGCGTGCGTGAAGCGCGAGGAAAGGCAGACGTCGCCCGCGGCGAAGATGTGCGGGTTGGTGGTGCGGAGAAAATCGTCGACGACCACCCCCTGCGCGTTCGCGGACACGCCTGCGGCGTCGAGACCGAGGCCTTCGACGTTGGGCACGCGGCCGGCGCCGGCGAGGATCTCCTCGAAATCGGCGGTTTCGGGGTCGCCGTGCTTCGAGGCGAAGCGTACGCGGCGGACGGCGCCCTCGAGCGCGACGGAGGCGATCTGCACGCAGCAGCGGAAGCGGACGCCGTCCGCCTCCAGCGCCCGTCGCACGATCGCCGCGGCCTCGGCGTCCTCGCGCGGGAGCAGGCCGTGCTGGGCCTCGAGCAGGGTGACCTCGACGCCGAGGCGCGCGAAGGCCTGCGCGAGCTCGACGCCGATGGGGCCGGCGCCGATGACGAGCAGCCGCTTGGGTGTCGCGGTGAGCTGGAAGATCGACTCGTTCGTGCGGGCGCCGCTCTCCCAAAGGCCCGGGATCGGTATCCGGTTCGGCCGCGCGCCGGTGCAGAGCACGGCGCGCGCGAAGCGGAGCGTCTTTTGGTCGACGACGAGCGCTTGGCGCCCGACGAACTCCGGCTCGCCGTAGAAGACGTCCACGCCGAGCTTCTCGAAGCGCTCGGCGGAGTCGTTGGCGGAGAGCTCCGCCCGCACGGCTCGGACGCGCTCCATTACGGCGGGAAAATCGATCGAGGCGCCGGGGAATACGTTGACGCCGAAAGATGTGGCGGCCTTGGCGTCGGCGGCGGCGCGGCCGGCGCGGACCAGCGCCTTGGACGGGACGCAGCCGAAGTTGAGGCAGTCGCCGCCGAGCATCCTTTTTTCGACGAGGGCGACCTTCGCGCCGAGTCCGGCGGCGCCGGAGGCCGCGACTAGACCCGCAGGTCCGCCGCCGACGACGACGAGATTATCGGAGGGGGCCGGCTCCGGGTTCTTCCGGCCCGCGGGGCGAACGCGCTCCAGCAGGCGGGCGTCGTGCTCGCCGCGGGGCTCGAACTCGGCGGTCATCGCGCTCCTCCGAGGCTCTCGTCCAGAGAGCGCCGAGCGGAGCGGCCGACGAGTACCGCCGCGCCGATCGTCGCCGCGAACCCCGCGGCGTAGAGCAGCCACTCGAGCGGCGTGCGGGTCCGGGCGCCGCCGAGTCCCGCGACGCCGCCCGCCAGCGAGCCGATGTAGACGTAGAGGAGCGTGCCGGGGATCATTCCGAGCGCGGTCGCCGAGACGTAGTCGCGCGCGGTCACGCCCGTGAGCGAAAGGACGTAGTTCAGCGCGTTGTACGGGAACAATGGTGAAAGCCGGAGGAGCAGGACGACGCGCCAGCCGTCCCGCGAGATCGCCGCGTCGACGGCGGCGAGCCGGGGGTCGGCGCCCAGCCGCCGCGAGACGAGCCCGCGCGCGATCGTGCGTCCCGCGGCGAACGCGAGGGTCGAGCCGAGCGTCGCCGCGAGCCAGACCAGGACGGCGCCCTTCACGGGACCGAAGACCGCGCCGGCGCCGAGCGTTAGGAGCGAGCCCGGCACCATCAGCACGGCCGCGGCGGCGTAGAGCGCGACGAAGGCCGCCGGCGCCCAGAGTCCCAGGGCCGAGACGCGCTCGAGGAGGCCGCGCAGAAGGTCGCTCACCCGGCGATGTTAGCATTCGCCCGGCGGGATATTAAATTTACATTGAATGGGCATTGAAAACCCGGCGGGGGGGTGTTAACTTATCGACGCCGAATCGCTATGGCCGAACCCGGACAAGAACCCGGAACTCCGGACCCGCGCTCGATCCTTTCGGACATCGAGGGCATCCAGAACCTCCAGACCGCGCGGATGGCGCTGCGTTGGGCGCTGGAGCGCCTGCGGGCGCTCGAGAAGGAGGCCGGCGCCGTCGAGGAGCGGCGCGACCGCCTCGAGCGGGAGTTCGCGACCCGGCGCATCCAGATCGAGCGTTCCGCCCAGGCCTTCAAGAGCCAGTTGATCGCCTCCGTCGAGCGCCGGCTCGCCCAGCTCGAGACTCACCTGCGCGAGATGGAGCGGCTGCAGCCGCGTCCGGGCGACCAAGACCCCGCCGGCAAGTTTCGCCTCGCTCAGGAGTCGCTCGAGGCCTGGAAGCTCGAACGGCAGGCTCTCTTCGAGGAGCTCGAATTCACCCGTCTCAAGGACCACGAGCGGACGCCCGAGGCGGACGCGCCTTCGCCTTCGGCGGCGCCCGCGGACCCGGCGCGCGACGCCGACCTCAAGAACCGCCTGCGCGAGGCGGAGCGCGCGCTCGCCGAGCGCGAGCAGGACCTTCTCCGCGCGCGTCAGCTGATCGAGCAGCAGCAGACCCGGCTTCGCACCGAAACCGTCAAGAACGAGCTCGAACGCTCGCAAAGCGCTTCGAAGGCCAAGGAGCTCGAGGCGATCGTGCGCGTCACGCGCGACGTCGTCTCCCGGTCGGAGGACCAGGCCGCGGAGATCCAGCAGATCTGGCGCAAGCAGGTGGAAAACCTCGCGGCCGAGGCGTACGAGCTCCGGCGGCACCTCGAGGAGCGCGAGGCCGACCAGGGCCGCCTCACCGCGCGCATCAAGGCGCTCGAGGGCGAGATGGAGGGCGCCCATCGCGACATGGCGCGCGAGCGGGGCGAGGCCCAGGCCCGCGTCGAGACCGTCGAGGTCCAGCTTTCCGCCGCGCGCGATACGCTGTCCCACGCGATCGAGGATCGCGAGCAGCTCAAGGCCCGGATCCGGGAGCTCGAGCACGCGGTCTCGGCAGGCGCCGCAAAGGTGGACGCCGCGAACTCCGAGGTCCTGTCCGCGCGCGAGACCGCGCGCCGCCAAGAGCGCGCGCTGACGGCGGAGTTGACCGAAGCCGCCGCGAGGGAGACCGCGCTCATCGGCGAGCGAGACGCCGCGCGCCGCGCGGCCGACGGCGCCGACGCCAGGGCGGTGGAGCTCACCGCCTCGAGCGCCCGCCTCGAGCTCGAGATACAGCAGGCCCGGCAAGGCTCCGCGGGAGAACGCGCCGAAGTGCAGGCCCGCGCGTCCGCCCTCGAAGGCCAGCTCCAAGCCTCGCGCGCCGCGCTGGCGAAGGCGTCCCATGAGCGCGACGAGGCCGCGGGCCGGGTGAAGGAGCTCGACCACGCCCTCGAAAGCTCGTCGCAGCGGTGCCGCGCGCTGGAGGGGGACCTCAAGGACGCGCGCACGAAGCTTTTGTCCTCGGAGCAGCGGCTCCTCGCGGAGGCCAAGGCGAACGCGTCGCGCGAGGGCGCGCTCACCGCCGAGCGCGACGCGGCCCGCCGCGCCGGAGAGGCCGCCGAGGCGAAGTCGAAGGAGCTGAAGCTCGCGCTCGAGACTCTCGAGTCGGACTATCGCCGCATCCGAGACACTTCGGGCCACGAGGTGGAGACGGCCCGCGCCGACGCCGAGGCCCGGGCGCTGCGCTTGCAGGCCGACATCGACGCCCTCAACGACCGGCTCCGCGAGGCGGTCGCCGCCGCCGGGGCCGCCTCGGACCGGGCGCTGGGTCTCGAGCGCTCGCTCGACATGGAGCGCGCGCAGGGCGAGACGACCCGACAAGAGGCGCTGTCTTTGGCCTCTTCGCTGGAGTCGGTCCGCAAGATCGCCCACGAGCACCAGGAGGCGCTGCAGGCCGATCTCGCCGCCGCGCGCGACGAGCTCGCCAAGCGCCGCGAGGAAGAGGATCGCTTCGAGAACCGCCTGTCCGCCGCGACCGCCCGCGTCGAGCTGCTCGAGGGAAAGTCGGGCCAGGCGGAGAGCGAGCTCGCGCAGCGCGTCCAGGAAGTCGAGGCGCTTCGAGCCGCGCTCGACGCGGAGGCGGCCGAGAGCAAGCGCCGCCAGACCAAATTGCACGAGGCGGAAGCCGGGCTCGCCGCCGCCGAGCTGCGCGCCCAGGGGCTCGATAGCTCGTTCGACGAGGCGAGGCGCCGTCTCGAGGTCCAGGTCAAGGATCTGGGAGAACAGCTGGCCTCCGCCCGGCGCGTCGCGGAGGAGCAGCGCGCCCGCTCCGCGATGCTCGAGGGCAAGCTCGCCACCGCCGCCGCGGAGCTCTCGGCGATCGAGAAGGCCCGCGCGGAAGCCGTCGCCAAGCTCGAGGAGTCCCGCCGCGCCGCGGACGAACAGCGCTTGCAGCTTTCGACCGGCCAGGAGCGCGCGGTGGCCGACCGCGACGCCGCGCAGCGCGACGCCGGCGCCGCCAACGCCCTGGCCCACGAGGCCGAGCGCGCCCGCGCTTTCGCCATGAAAGAGGCGGAGCGCGCTCAGGCCGACGCCGCGGCCCGCATCGCCCATCTCCAGTCGGAGGTCGAAGGACTGCGCGAGCACGTGCGCCAGGCCGGCGCCGCCGCGGCCGCCTCCGCGGACCGTGCCGCCGAGCTCGAACGCAAGCTCGAGGAGGCTTCCCGGGAAACGGTCGTCGATCACGCCGCGGAGGAAAAGCTGGCGGAAGTCCGAGCCGCGCTCGAGCTCGAAAAGCGCAAGGGCGCCGAGCTCCAGACGCGCCTGAGCGGCGAGTCCTCCACGGGCGCGGCCAAACAGGCCGAGCTCGAGGCCCAGGTCGCCGCCCTCAAGGGAGAGCTGGACGTCGCGAAGACGCAGGCCGCCGAGCGGCAGAAGCTGCGCGCCGATCTGGGCGAAATGCGGGAGAAGCTCGAGCCCGCCGAGGACCTCCAGCGGCGCGAGAAGCGCCTCCAGACGCTGCAGCTCGCGCTCCAAGAGGAGTACCGCCGCAGCAAGGCCGAGCTCGAGGCGCTCCGGCGCGACTTCCTGGCCGAGGTCGACCGCGTCACGCGCGCTCCTCGCTCCGCCCGGGAAGGCTGATGCCCGCCC